>JAZTYT010000150.1:0-10054 GCA_045637045.1 Christensenellaceae bacterium
CATGGCTACGATCCGACTTACTCTTCATTGCTGAAGAATTTATTCCATTTATGGAAAAACACATTGTTCCAGTTCTTATCGGCGCTGACGTTTCTAAATTCCGTCCACTCGCTGAAAAGCTTGACACAATGGAAGTTGAAGGCAAACGTCTTCACACAGCAATCAGATACGGTTTATCACAAGCTGTTTTAAACGCAACTGCAACTGCAAGACGTATTACTATGGCTGAAGTTATCCGTGACGAATACGGCGTAGAAGGCGACGTTTACGAGCCAATCCCAGTATTCACACAATCTGGTGACGACCGTCACGACAACGCTGACAAGATGATTATCAAGCAAGCTGACGTTTTACCACACGCTCTTATCAACAACGTTGATACAAAGCTTGGTAAAAACGGTGAAATCTTACTTGAGTACATCGGTTGGTTACGTGATCGTATCTTAAAATATCGCACACGCGAAGACTATGCGCCAGTATTCCATATGGACGTTTACGGTACAATCGGTCTTGCATTTAACTATGACGTTGACAAGATGTTCAACTACTTATTAAAGTGCGAAGAAGCTGCTAAACCTTTCAGAATCAGAATTGAAGGCCCAATCGACACAGGCGACAGAGAAGGCACTTTAAAATATGAAAAGATTTTAACTTCTATGCTCAACGAAGCAGGTAGCAAGCTTGAAATCGTTGCTGACGAATGGTGCAACACGTTAGAAGACATCAAGCTCTTCGCTGACGAAGGCGCAGGCCACGTTTTACAAATCAAGACACCTGACCTTGGTGGCGTAAACAACGTTGCTGAAGCTATTATTTACTGCAACCAAAAGGGCGTAGGCAGTTACTGTGGCGGTACTTGCAACGAAACCGACCAATCTGCAAAGACTACAACTAACATCGCTATCGCTTGCCGTGCTATCCAATGCTTAGCAAAACCAGGTATGGGCGTTGACGAAGGTTACATGATCGTTAAGAACGAAATGAACAGAGTTGTTGCTTCTGCAAACCGTAGAGCAAAAAAATAAATTACGCTTAAGGTGAATTATGAAACGTGGGAGTGCGGGGACGCTTGAATCTAACGACGCTATGATTATGGTTAAGGAAAGCGACAGCTTAAAAATAACCGTTACCAGCATCGTTTACGATTTTTTCCATGAACAAATTGAAAACGTTATTTTAGAAACGTTAAAGGAAGCGGGCTTAACCAACGTAGAAGTCGTGTGCAACGATAAGGGTGCGCTTGACTACACAATTAAAGCAAGGCTTCTTACGGCAATTTCCAGAATGGAGGAAGAAAAGTGAGAAGAAGTCTATTATTTATGCCAGGGAACAATCCTGCAATGCTTCAAAACTCCGATATTTTTGAAGCAGACGCTGTGATTTACGACCTTGAAGACGCTGTTGCTGTAACGCAAAAAGACTCTGCCCGTATATTGATTTCACAGTTTTTAAAATCAAGCAAAAAACCCTTCCCAATGGAAATCGTAGTGCGTATCAACGGGCTTGATACCGATTATTGGATGGACGATTTACAAATGGTTGTTTCCGATAAGATTGATACCATTATGCTTCCAAAGGCAAGGGTAGAAGGCTTGATAGAACTCGACAAGGTTCTATCAAAGATAGAAAACGAAAAGCATTTAACCAAAAAAATCAACGTTATACCTATTATTGAACTTGCAATTTCAGTGCTTGAGATTAACGAAATCGTTAAAATGCCACGTGTAAACGGCGTTTTATTGGGTGCAGAAGATTTATCAAGCGATTTAGAAGTTGCAAGAACCAAAAAGGGTGACGAAATTTTACACCCTCGTATGTGTATTGCCGTTGCGTGCGCAGCGTATAAGATTGATTCAATCGACACGCCGTTTACCGACACCAACGACGAAGCCGGTTTAAAGGCTGACTGCAATTTCGTTTCATCAATAGGCTTTACTTCAAAGGCAGCAATCCATCCTAACCAAGTGCCGACTATTAACGAGATATTCGTTCCGTCTAAAAAGAATATTGAGTGGGCGTTAAGGGTAGAAGCCGCTTCTAAATCTGCAGAAGAAAAGGGGCTTGGCGTATTCAGCCTTGACGGCAAAATGGTTGATAAACCGGTTATGGATAGGGCGAACAAGATTTTGAAGAAAGCCCGTAGTTATAATTTGATATAGGGGGCAAAAGATGAAGAATAGTTTAAATAGAAACGTTCCTGAAAATTTAACCCCTTACGTTTCCAGCACAAGCTACAAAGCTGTTGAGCGCAAGCTCATTGCTGAAAAACAAACGAGCCAAACGGTTGAATATCTTGAAAGCTATTCAGATTTATTCGATAAGCTTGGTATTCGCGACGGAATGACGTTATCATTCCACCACCACTTAAGAAACGGCGACTTTGTTTTTAACGCAGTTTGTCAGGAAATTAAAAACCGCGGTCTTAAAAATATGAAGCTTGCGCCAAGCTCTATCTTCCCGAACAACCAATGCTTGGTGGAGCTTATTGAAAGTGGCGCGGTAACCGATATTTACACTAACTATGCAAACGGCCCTGTTGCAGAATGCATTTCTAAAGGCAAGCTTAAAGGCGAGTTTTTGATGCATACCCACGGTGGCAGGCCAATGGTTATTGAATCGGGCGCATTAAAGATTGACGTTGCAATTTTAGGCGTGCCAACCGTTGATAAAAACGGTAACGGCACGGGTAAGCTTGGTAAAAGCGCTTGTGGTAGTTTAGGCTATGCCGTTAGCGACCTTCAGTACGCAAACAAGGTGGTTTTCGTAACAGATAACCTTGTTGACGAGATTGAAGATTACCAGCTTGACGGCAAATATTGCGATTATATCTTAAAGGTTGACGCTATTGGCGACCCTAACGGTATTGTTAGTGGCACGACCAAGATAACCAAAGACCCAGTTGGCTTGAAGATTGCCAGAATGACGGCAAAACTTTTAGACGAGTTTGGCGTAATCAAAGACGGCGTTTCAATGCAAACTGGTGCAGGCGGAACAAGCCTTGCCGTTGCTCATTACGTTAAAAACGTAATGCAGGAAAGGGGAATTAAAGGCTCTTTTGCGTCGGGTGGCATAACGGGGTACTTTACCGATATGTTAGAAGAAGGTCTTTTTGAAGAGCTTTACGACGTACAGTGCTTTGACCTTAAAGGCGTTCAATCAACCTTAAAAAACAAAAACCACCACGTTATGAGTGGCAGTCGCTACGCAAATTGCTTTGACGACAACGTTGTTGACAAGCTTGACTTTGTAATTTTAGGCGCAACGGAAATCGACGTAAACTTTAACGTAAACGTTACAACCGATTCCCACGGCAAAATTATGGGTGGTTCAGGCGGGCACAGTGACACGGCGCACGGCGCAAAGATTACGGTTATTACTACAAACCTTATCAAGTCACATATGCCAATCATCAAGGAAAGCGTAACCACGGGTACAACCCCTGGTGAAGACGTTGACGTATTGGTAACCGAACGTGGTATTGCAATCAATCCGTTAAGGACTGATTTACTTGAAAAAGTTAAGAATTCAAAGCTACCTATCGTTACGATAGACGAGCTTTTACAAACTGCGCACGAGATTACGGGCGTACCAAACAAACTTGAAAGATCAAGTCAAGCCGTTGGTTACGTTGTTTATCGTGACGGAACGGTTATTGACACAATATATAAAATTGATTAGGTGAACTGTGGAAATTAAAGATGCTGTTTTAGACGTCGAGCTTAATAGGGTAAGGGAGTTTTTAAAGGGCTTTGAGCTATCCTTTGAAGACAACACCGAGCTTACCTTATACGCTGAAGAAGACGGAAACGTTGTCGGCACGGTTTCGGTAACGGGCAACTTAATAAAGCAGATGGCTATATCAAAAGGTATGCAGGGTGAAAACTTGGCGTCAACCTTGATAACAAGCATAATTGAAAGGCTTAATGCAAACAATATATTTTCTTACAGGGTGTTTACCAAGCCCGAGTATAAAAATTTATTCGTAAGCCTTGGGTTTACGCCTATCGTTGAAAGCCAAAAGTTTGTTGCGTTAGAAGGTGGCGATAGTTCGATAAGTGGGGCTATAAGCCAGTTATCAAAGAAAATCACAATGGAAATGGGTTGTATTGACCAAGATACGGCGTCTATCGTTATTAACGGCAACCCGTTTACCAATGGGCACTTACAGCTTTGCGAATACGCGCTTAAAAGACATAGTAGGTTAATTGTTTTCATCGTTGAAGAAGACAACCAAGCCTTTTCGTTTAAGGAAAGATTCGCGCTTGCCTATTTAGCGCTCAAGCCCTATAAAAACGCGATAGTTTTACCTGCAACCCAATATATCGTTTCAAAGGAAACTTTCCCCGGTTACTTTTTAAAATCGGTTAACGAAATGAGCGAGCAGTTCGCGCTTTACGACACGCTGATTTTCAAAAACTATTTTATGCCTGCGCTCGGTATCAAAAAAAGATATTTTGGCGGGGAAGTAACCGATTATATGACCTTATACAATAAAGTCGCGCAAGAAACCTTTGGCGACGGCGCAGAGTTTGTTGAAAGGTTTAAAGAAGGGGAACAAACAATATCGGCAAAGCACGTGCGTGGGCTGATAGAGAAAGGGGATTTTGAAACTGCAATGCAGTTTATCCCACAATCAGCGCGCAGTATGTTTAGGCTGATGTTACAGCAAAAAAGAAAATAATTGTTTTAGTTATTACAAGCCAATCTTCGGCTTGTCAAAAAATAAAAACAAAAAAAATAAAAAGATAAGACTAAATGGAGGAAAATTCATGAACAAACACTTGTGCAAAATTTTAGCATTTATGCTCGTTTTCGTTATGTTGTTTGCAATTGGCTGTGGCGACAAGAACAAAGACAGCGGTAACAGCGGTTCATCAACACCACCTGTCAGTGGTCCAGACACACCAGCACCTGGTACTGATAATGAGGATTGGACAGACCTTTCTGTAAGGGAAGCAACAGGTGCAAACGGCGTTGTAGCATCAGCAAGTGCTTACGCATCAAAAGCTGGTCTTACAGTATTAGAAGCTGGCGGTAACGCATTTGACGCAGCAGTTGCAACTTCTTTTGCTTTAGGCGTTGTTGAGCCTAACGCATCAGGTATCGGTGGCGGCGGCGTTATGACGGCGTACGACGCAAAAACAGGCAAATACGTATTCTACAACTTCCGTGAATTTATGCCTGCAGCAGGTACTGCTGAAAAATACACCGCATTAGGTGGCGATGACGCACTTGATCACGGTATTACTGCAGCAGGTACGCCAACACAGGTTGCAGGTCTTGTTAGAATCGTTGAAGATTTAGGTTCAGGCAAGGTAACACTTGCTGACATCTTAGCACCAGCTATTGATTACGCTGAAAACGGCTTCACAATCGAGCCAACGTTAGCAAGCGCAATCAGGGATTCTGCTGATGAGATTATGAAAGATAAAAAACAAGCTAAACTAATTTTCTCTGACGGCTTTGAAATGTATGGCACAGGCGACAAGTTAGTTCAAACAAACTACGCTAACGTATTAAAGGAAATCGCAGCTAAAGGTGTTGACGGCTTCTACAAGGGTTGGGTTGCTGAAGCAATCGTTAAAGCATTTGCTGACAACGGCGGTTTAGTAACACAAGATGACCTTGACTACGCAGTAGCAAACTATCCAAAGATTAGCGAACCACTTTACGGCAGTTACAATGGTTATGACGTTTATACGGCAACTTTACCATCATCAGGCGGTATCATCTTACTTGAAACCTTAAATATGCTTGAACATTACTGCAACCAAAACAACACGACTCTCGCACAATTAAAGGCAGCTGACCCTGCAGCTTATGCACACGTTTTAGCAACTGCAATGCAATTAGCATACGCTGATAAACGTCACTATATGGCAGACAACAGCATCAGCCCAGTTACAGGCGCAGCTTTCGTTGAAGTTCCTATCCAAGGTCTTATGAGCAAGCAATACGCTGCACAACGCTTCGACGCTTTATACAACCCAACCAAACCAGTATTCTTAACATCAAGCTATGACTGGGGTGGGGCAGACAGAAGCACGAAAGCAGGCTATAACGCAGACCAATCACCTTGGGAATACCAAACTGCAAGCGATTACGCACTTGACGGTAGCGACGAAGGTGGCGAACACTATTCAACAACTTCCTTCTCTGTAACCGATAAAGAAGGCAACATCGTTACTTTCACACAAACAATCAACCACTTCTGGGGCGCATTTGTTATGCCAGAAGGTTGTGGTTTCTATCTTAACAACCAATTATCAAGCTTCTCATTAACTTCAACGAGCGTACACTACGTTCAACCATACAAACAACCTGTATCACACATTATGCCTACAATCATTATGAAAGACGGTCTTCCATTTGCAACGTTAGGCTCACCAGGTTCAATGAGATTAGTTGCAGCTGTTATCCAAACAACGCTTAACCTTCTCGACTTTGATATGGGTATGCAAGACGCTATCGCAGCACCACGTATTTACAGCTACTGCGTAAGCACTGCAGATAAATTCTATTCAGAAGGCAAGAAGCTTTTAGAAGTTGAATACGGCGATGGCTGTATGAGCGCTGAAACGGTTGCCGCTTTAGAAGCAATCGGCTACGGCGTTAACAAGTATAAGGGCAGAAACCTTTACTTCGGCGGTGTACAAGGCATTAAGTTTAACTATGACTCAAGAGGCAAGCTAGTTAACATGACGGGCGGCGCAGACCCACGTCGTGACGGTAAGGCTTTAGCTTACTAATTAAGGAAACCAACAAATGATTTTACTTGAAATTGAATTACTATATTTTATATTAATGATAGGCACGTTTATTGCCTTATTGATGTTAGCAAAATTACCTTCAGGTATTTGCTTGATGGCGTCAGCTGTTGTTGGCGCCGTCGCATCAGCATTAATATCAAAAACCGAATTTGGTTTAAGATACTTTGTGGAAGGTACGTTTGCCTACTTTGACACAATCTTAATCATTACGGTTGCAATGATATTTATGGGGGCAATGCAGTCTTCGGGCGCACTCGAATACATAAGCGCTGCTATCGTTAAAAAATTAAGAAAATACCCAACACTTTTATTGATTTGCTTTATGCTTATCATTATGTTCCCAGCAATGGTAACAGGTTCATCATTAGCATCAGCAATCGCATCAGGCGCTTTAATCGCACCTATTATGATTAAATGGGGCATCCCAAAAGCAAAAGCAGGCGCAATAGTTGCAACAGGCTCGATTTTAGGTATGGTTTCACCACCAATCAACGTACCGGCAATGGTTATCTGTGACGTAGTTGATATCCCATACGTAGATTTCACCTTACCACTACTTGTTTTAGCACTCCCACTTGCAATCGTTTCAGTTATCTTACTCGGCAGAAAATACGTTAAGCCAATCGAACTTGACGAAGTTGACAAAGTAGTAGATACTAAAGTTTTAAAAGAACTTAAATGGACGGTTTGCATTCCAATGTTCGTGCTTATCGCGTTAATCGTTGGCGAAATCGTTGCACCAAAATACTTTGGCGTATTCGGTATGGTTGCAATGTTCGTAACAGCAACCGTTTTAAGCTTCTTCTTTGGCAGAAAGCTTCCTTTCCTTAAATCAAAGGAAGAAAAGGTTGAAGCTAAAGAAGGCGAAGAACCAGCGCCAAGAACTGTTGTTGAAGTTATTTCAGCAGGCGTTAAAAAGTCATTCTCTGCAATGGGCCTTTTAATGGGTGTTGGTATGTTTATGGAAATCATTACACTTAACGGTGTAAGGGGCTACTTTGCAACCAACGCAGTTGCACTCCAAGCAAGCTACGGTGAAGTTGTTGGTAACTTAAGTATGATTTTAACGCTCCCAATCTTCGGTGGTATTTCAGCGTTTGGTTCAGCGTCAGTTTTAGGCGGACCGTTCGTAATGATGCTCAACGGTATTGGCGATAACGTTATCGTAACCTGCGGTTTATCACTTTTAGCCGCAATCGGTGAATTTATGCCACCAACGGCAATGAGTGCAACGTTTGCTTCGCAAATGGTTGGAGAAAAGAAATGGTCTTCAATCACTAAAGCTGCTTTGCCTTCAATTGCAACAATCTTCGTTTATTCAAGCGTTTATACCATTTTATTTGGTAGATTAGTTAAATTAAACACTGATATTGGAACTCAACTTATTGTTTTAGGTGTTGCAGTAGTTATTGCAATCGCATTTGCAGTCGTTTATCCGATAATTGCTAAAAAGGAATCCAAAAAGGTTAATCTTTTTGCTTCTATTTTTGCAGGCGTAGGTACTTTTGTCGTTATATTTGCATCTTTGATTACAGGTATGAAACAACTTGAAGTTGCGGACGTAAGGTTAAGACTTATTGCTATTGTAATAGTTGCAATCGTTGCAGTTATAATTGCAATCGTTTGCCCAATCATTATTTCAAAATTATCTAATAAAAAGGCTAAAGCTGAAGAAGCAGTTGAAGCTGAACAAGCAGTTGAAGCTGAACAAGCGGTTGAAGCTGAAGAAGCAGTTGAAGCTGAACAAGCAGTTGAAGAACAAGTAAAGGAGGAAGAATAATTATGATGCACTTTTATAATATTTTAACCGTACTTTACGTTGCTTTCATTGTAATCATTGCAGGCTTTATCGTAGTTAACCTTTTTAAATCAAAAAAGATAACCGACAAGATTATCGGTGCTCTTGCACTCGGTATGTTCTTGCTACGTATATTCTTTATAAAGTGAGGGCGTGAAAAATGAAGTTAAATTTAAAAGATAAAAAGATTAATATCATTGTTACGTCAGTCATTTTAGCGCTTGCTATTGCAATTACTGTAGTTACAGGCGTTCAATTTAGACAATTTTCAAAGTTTGAAGCTGAGTTTTATACCCAAGACGTTGATGAAGTTTTATACTTCAGCCAATATTCACCATATTTAAAAGGTACCGTTGGCGACTCTGAAATCTATGTTAAATACGGCAGTAAAAATACCGTAGCAGTTGCAAAAACTGACAAAGCAAACTCCTATCAAACGGAAGATAGTTTAAAAGCACCAACTAAAGTTGCAGGGGCACAAGGCACAACGCAATTATCAGCTGCTCAAGGTGAACTTGAAGACGTAACAATTAGTGAATTGGCTGATGAATCTACCGTTATTAACCAGCTCAAGTCAGGCGTTATTGACGTTGCTATCGTTTCTTACGGTGCAGTAAGAGAGGATATCAAAAACGGCACTTTAGCAGTTTTACCTATCGAAGCTGAAAAAGTACCAAGTATTTTAATTATGGGTGGTACTCACCCCAATGAACCATCAGGCCAAATTACGGCAGTTATGTTCTTGGAAAACGCTGTTGTTGAACGTGGTATTATGTACGTTATTACCGAACTTAACAAGAGTGCTTATACTCACTCACAGCCACAAGAAGCAACAACCTGGTATTATGACCTTGAAACGGCTTCAGGTGGTACAAGAACCTTTAAATATGGTTCAAGGGCAACCAACACCAACGAGCAATGGCCAAACCCTGACGTTTACGTTCACTCATCAGGTCAAAACCTTTCTTCAACCGAAGTTAGAAACATTAACCGTGCATACCCAGGCTCTGCAACGGGTAACTACACCGAAAGGGTAGCATTTGCAGTTGCTGAGTTTATCAGACAAAAAGACGTAACAATCGTTATTGACTTACACGAAGCTTCACCAGAGTATATCACAATCAACGCAATCGTTTACCACGAAGATTCAGAATCCATTATCGGTTCAGCTTCTCTTTTGTGGGAAGGATACTCGGCTACAACAGCTAAAGGTGAAGTAATAGATGGTATTAAGATTAAACCTGATGCCTCAAAACCATCTTTGCATGGTTTAACCCACAGAGAATTAGGCGATTATACAGACGCTTACGTTTTCTTGGCTGAAACGACAAACGCATCACAAGGTAAGCTCCGCGGTGCTTTCACGGAAAACTTAATCACTTATTACGAAACTGATAAGTTCTATGAATTTGCCGCTTCACTCGACCAAAAATACGGAACAAGTTTGCTTTACGCACGTCCTGTTTCATTGGATGAAAGAGTTGCG
>JAZTYT010000151.1:0-1970 GCA_045637045.1 Christensenellaceae bacterium
CCCTTGTAAGTCTTTTAAAACCTTTTTTAAGGTGAACTATGCTTTTTCAATCATTGATTTATATTTTGCAAAAATGCCGTTTACAAATGATAAGCTCTTTTCAGTTGAATATTTTTTGCAAAGCGCAAGCGCTTCGTCAATAGCAACGATATTCGGAACGTCGTCAAAATGGGTCATTTCACAAAGCCCAATCAAAAGCGCGCATTTATCGGTTAGATAAACCCTATCAAGCATATAATTTAACGAAAGTGAACTGATAACTTCAGTTAATTCGGCATAATTTTGTATTATTGTATCAAGTAATTTTTTAGCAAACTCCTTGTCGGTTTCGTTAAGCTTGAACTCTTGCTGTAAATCTGCAAAAAGCTCGTTATCGAACTCCGACGTAAAATTTTGCGCGTATAAAATTTTATAAACTACTTCTCTTGCGTCTTTTCTCATATTTCACCTATACGACAAAATGCCACAGCACGCTGTGGCATAAATTTTTAATATGGTTAAACTGCTTTATCTTCAAACAAAACGTCATTAACGTAAACGTTAACGTCAGCAATGTGATATCTTGACATTTCTTCAACAGATTGCTTGATTGTATGTTGAATGTTAAAAGCAACGTCAGGGATGCTATATCCATATAACACGCTAACTCTAACAGTTACGTGAACACCTGTTTTATCACTAACGATTTTTATTAAATCTTTCAAAGATTTTTTATTCTTTTTATCGGATTTTAATACAACGCCTTCAACACCGCCAAGCGCAACTGCAACAATACCGTTGATGATACTTTCATCATAAGTGACTTTACCACGATTTTCGCCGTTTGTTAATCCTAAATCAGCCATAAATAACACCGCCTAGATTTTTTACAATGTAATTGTAACACATTTCATTAAATTTAGATAGCGTTTTAAGGCAGAAAATTTATTTGCATAAAATTATTTTTATGCAATAGGCACTATGGTTACGTTTTCAGGGTTTGCGTTAACTTCTTCAGCTAAAATTGTGTAAATAACGATTGCATCATCTTGCGTAAAATCTGCATCTTTTACAATTACGTTAATGTTGTCAGAAGTTAAACCAATAGAAACGACTGCTTCTTCATAACCGCGCGACTCAATTAAGGTTTCAAGCAAAAGCTCGTCTTCAATAATGCTGGTTAGCTTAAGCTTTAAGTTAAGCGCTTCGTCTTTAGCAGCTGAATCTTCAGAAGCCGAAATTATCTCGTTTAACTGAACAAGCTGTTCGTTGCGCGATTGACTTCGTTCGGTCTTGTATTCAGCAAAATAGGCCGTCGTCGTTAACTCATCATCGGTTTTTGTTTTGCCCGATAGCACAAAATTGAATACGGCTGTAACCGCTAACAAAAGCACCATACAAGATAAAACAATGATTTTCTTTTTCTTTGACATTTATTTATTCTCCTTGTCATAATAATTTTAAATATTGTTGATTTTATCGGTAATTTTGCGTGTTTTTACATTTCATTATTTCATTGGCAAAACCTGTATTTTTTCAGCATCAACGTCTAATAGCGCTTGCGTTGCATTAATTATTGACAGCTTAACGGGAAGGCTTTTAGCACCTTTAGCAACAATTAAAACGCCAGTTATTTTTGGGTAGGTTTCCTTAACTACGACAGTCTTTCCACCAACTGTAAACGGTTCTTCTTTAATGACGTCACCTTCAATTATTTTCTCGGTTGCAAGTACGGTTTGCATACCAGACTCAACTGAAATAACAACGCTTACTTTGCCTGCGCCATCAATTTTAGACAGCGCTTGTTCAAGCTTATTTTCAAGCGTATTTACGTAAACGTCAATTGATTGAACAGTTTTTTCTTCTTGATTAGTACCACTTGCAAAGATAACAAGCAGTATTACAACAAATGCTAAAATGAGTATATATTCAATTTTAATTTTACCAAGCAAACCTTTTAAAGTCAGTTTTTCATTCAATAATTATCACCC
>JAZTYT010000152.1:0-4049 GCA_045637045.1 Christensenellaceae bacterium
TACTACAAAAACGACAGTTTTATCAAACGCAAGGGACTTGGAAGAGTCGAAAAAACAGATGAAACTGGCAACAGCTATTGGGTGCAGATAGAAAAACTTTGGCTCGATTTATATAAAAACAAACGTGCCATTCCTGGACTATCTGTTATGCATCGTGTTACTTGGAAAGATGAATGGCTCGCAGAAGCATACATGGAAAAAGACTATAAGCAATTATCCAAAAAAGACTTCGAAAGAACTATGAATCTTTACATATCCTATCTTATAGGTAAAGGTTCGATAGATATAGCTGATAAATCTTGGCTAAATGACTATATTAAGTGGTTATATATCGATAATTGTGTAGCTGATGAAAATAAAATTAATATTCCATTAGATGTTAGCGATTGGAAAGATTTTCGAATTGGTAATATGTTCAAAATATATCCTACTAAGGACTATAAGGGAATGTCAAACACTGATTTGGATGACGATGGTACAACGCCTGTTATAGCAAATAGTGCGTTAAATAATGGAATAAATGGTTTTTCAACATTACCCCCTACTGAACAAGGTCATATAATAACCTTTAGTGACACAACTGAAGGAAATACTTTTTTCTATCAACCTGACCCCTTTGTTGGTTTTGCCCATGTTCAAGGTATGCACCCAATAAAGCATATCTGGAGCGAAAAAGAATTTCTTTTTATGGTTGCAATCTTAACTTTTGCTAATGCTGATTTATTCAACTATGGAAGAAAAATGCGTAGAGATACCATTTCTAATAGCACTATTAAGTTACCAGCTCAAAAGGATGACAAAGGGTTTGTTATAGATTCAAATAAAACATATTCAGAAAAAGGATATATCCCCGATTGGGAATGGATGGATAGCTATATGAAATCTTTGCCATATAGCGACAGATTATAAAACGGGTGCAAGCCCATTACAAAAAATGCACCCATAACTCTAAAATCTGCACCCACCTAAAAATAGTATCAAAATTTTAGATTACTCACAAAAAAGTCGTATCGTTTTGATACGACTTTTTTTATCCATTACGGTGAATGGCATATCATCACGCTTTAGCGTGCAAAAAAACTCCGTAATGATGAGATACTCACCCGAAAGCGAGATATACTCGTTTTCGGACGGATGATATACACTTTCTACGAAAGTGATTAAAGTTGCAAGCCTTTTTTGTTTTTAGCCGTAAAACATAAATCGTTCAATTTATGTCCCTTTCGTTCAATTTATGGGGTATCGTTCAATTTTAATCTTTTTGTAAAAACATCTGTTAAAGTTGCGTGATATTTATGTGTGAATAACGTTTGCGTCGGCTTTAATTTTGTGATATAATTAGTTTAATTTACAAGTTACGGGAAGCCACAATGTACATAAACTTACTTTTCAGCTTAAAAACCTTACCTATTTACGCATTGCAAGTTGCGATTGCAGGGTTTGCCCTGTTTATGATTATCGCGTTTGTTTTTACCTATATCGTGTTTAGAAAAACCTTTACAAAAACCGATAAGATTGCAACCGATTACAACCCAATTTACGCCCAGTATAAGGATTTGATGAAAAAGGGCGCTGATTACTTTTTCAGCCTCAACCCACAAGAAGTTTCTTTAACTTCACACGACGGGCTTAAGCTTTTTGGATATTTTTATGAAAATCCAAACTCGCGTGGCACGGTTATTTTTATGCACGGCTACCACGGTAATCCGTTCACCGATTTCGGGCCTGTTTTGGATAAATTTGTCGATATGGGGTATTCACTACTCCTCCCTTACCAGCGCTCACACGGGAAAAGCCAGGGCAAATACATAACCTTTGGCGTAAAGGAAAGCAAAGACTGTCTTGCGTGGGCAAAGCTTGTTGCAAATACCTACCCTAATCGCCCTATTGCCCTGCACGGTATTTCAATGGGTGGCGCGACGGTTGGTATGACAAGCTGTTTAGAAGATTTGCCAAAGGAAGTTAAGCTTATTACAAACGATTGCGGTTTTACTTCGCCCGACGCTATTATTAGCTCGGTCAGAAAGCTTATGAAGCTTCCGTTTTTCCCTTTCCAGCTTATAGTCAGGCTTTACACAAGGCTTTTTGCAAGGTTTAAGCTGACGGAAAACGATGCTTCGGTTTGCTATGCTAAAAGCAAAATCCCTGCGCTTTTTATCCACGGTGAAGAAGACGACTTCGTGCCCTATCGTATGGGCGTTGAAAACTATGAAAAGTCAAGCGCAAGCGACAAATTGATGATTTCTATAAAAGGCGCTGGACACGGCCTTGCGTACATCACCGACCCTGATACGGTTACCAACGAACTTACGGCTTTTTATCTTAAGCATATGTAAAGCCTTTTAAAAGACAAAAATAACAAACGAATAACGCCTGCTACCGTTAGCAGGCGTTTTAATTTTAGATTTCTTCAATTTTGATAAGATTTGTATTACCGGAGTGACCCATAGTGTCGCCACCGGTGATTACGATACGGTCCTTTTTAGAAAGGTTTAAAACCTTGCGTGCAAGATTTTTTGCCGTGTAGAAAAGCACGTCGGTTGAAGTGAATTGTTCGCAAATAACTGGTGTTACGCCCCAGGAAAGCGCAAGCTTACGCCAGGTGTTTTCGCTGGTGGTTAAACCAATGATTGGTACTGGCGAACGGAAACGTGAAACCATACGCGCAGTCATACCTGATAACGTACACGCAACGATTGCTTTTGCTTCGATATCAATTGACATACCACACGTTGAGTGAGAAATTGCGTCGGTTAAATTACGGATTTGGAAGTCTGCTTCGTAAAAGCGTTTTTTGTAATTAATACTGCCTTCGGTTGTTTCGGCAATTTTAGCCATAGTTTCAACCGATTGAATAGGATATTTACCCGCAGCAGTTTCCCCCGATAGCATAATCGCGCTTGTGCCGTCGTAAACGGCGTTCGCAATGTCTGAAATTTCAGCACGGGTTGGGCGTGGCTTGGTAATCATTGATTCAAGCATTTCGGTTGCAGTGATTACGCGTTTACCAAGCATACGGCACTTGGTGATAAGCTTTTTCTGGATTGACGGTAACTGCTCGAAAGGAATTTCAACACCCATATCGCCACGGGCAACCATTATGCCGTCGCAGTACTGGGAAATTTCTTCGATATTGTCAACGCCCGACTGGTTTTCGATTTTTGCAATAAGTTCAATGTTAGTCGCGCCGATTTCAGCCATATAATTGCGTACGTCGATAAGGTCTTCCTTGCGGGAAACGAAGGAACAAGCAATATAATCAACGCCGTTTTCAAAGCCGAATTTGATGTCGCTTTTATCTTGATCTGAAAGATAAGGCTGGCTCATAACCTTACCTGGGAAGCTCATACTCTTTCGGTCGGAGAGCTCGCCACCGATTAAAACTGTGCAGTGGATATCAGCGCCTTCGATTGATTCAACAACAAAAGACAAAAGGCCGTTGTTTAATAGAATTTTGTCACCAACGGAAAGCTCTTCAGCAAGCCTTGAATAGCTAACTGAAACGCGCGTGTTATCGCCAACGACGTCTTCAGTGGTGAAAGTGAATTTGTCACCATCCAAAAGCTGAATTTTACTGTCTTTAAAGGTCTTAATACGGTATTCCGGACCTTTTGTATCAAGCATAAGGGCGATTGGTAAGCCTAATTCTTCACGCACTGCTTTTACAAGGTCAATTTTTTGTTGATGTTCTTCGTGGGTGCTGTGTGAAAAGTTAAGCCTTGCAACGTTCATACCTGCCTTACAAAGACCAATGATTACTTCCTTTGTTGAGCTTGCAGGACCGAGTGTACAAACGATTTTAGTTTTACGCATAATGGTTCTCCTAAATATTTATTATATGCCCAAAGTAAAAGTTGTTAAACTAAAAATGCTCAAACTCCCCTTATACCATCATATAATAAATTGTAAAGTTATTGTAAACGTTTTAATTTTAGCATATTATAAAAATTAATGCAATAAATTTTTTGCCACAATTAAGAAGATTAGGGGCTAAAATTAAATTTTTATTTTAGTGGCGTTTTACCCTGATAATTCGATAAAAAGTCGCC
>JAZTYT010000153.1:0-7471 GCA_045637045.1 Christensenellaceae bacterium
AGCGTGTGGGCCTTGGGGTGCATCAAAATAAAGTCGCCACTATCGACTTCGGTTGCCCTTTTTACGACTAAATCAACGCTTGAATCACGCCAGTCAATAGTGTCTTTTGACCACATAATCGACTTATAGCCCAACTTTTCGGCAACCTTTAGGGTTGTCACCGAGAAAGCCCCACTCGGTGGTGCAAACAAGTGCATATTGTATCCCGTGATGGCGTAAACAAGCTTATGCGTGTTATTGATTTCAGCAAAGTTTTGGGCTTCGGTTAGCTTTTTATGGTTCTTATGGAAGTACCCGTGATTGCCAAGCGAGTGGCCTTCATCTAATATCCTTTTTAGCGTTTGGTTGTTATCGTCAGCCCAGCACCCACCAACGAAAAACGTCGCCTTGGCGTTATATTCACGCAATACGTCCAAAATGCCGTTAACAACGTCGGTGTTTTCATAAACGTTAAACATAAGCGCAACCTGAGCAGTTTCGGTTTGCCCACTATAAATTGGCGCATAAGACTCTCCACTTACGATAGACACGGACTTTTCAGGCATAAAGCAAACCGCAGTTACGCCACACATAATCAAAATAAGTACTATGCTCGCCAGTACCCTTGCGCCCTTTAACGATAGTTTTCTCATAAAAAATTCCCTTATACTTAAAAATATTAGTTAAGGTATAATTTTATGAGTGAGTTAAGCGTTAGTGATAATAGTTTGTTCAAAAACGGGTGGCTTAAATTTATCTTTGTCAACCAACTTGTGAAGCGCAGAATCTTCACATTTTAACACGCTTTCAATCAGGGTGTAAGCAATCACCCTTGCCCCGTAAGAATTTAAATGGGTGTTATCGGTGTTGTTAATATCAAGGTCGTTAGTGGCGTGCAAAAGCTTGGTTTTTTCAAGCCCCCATTTAAGATAGAGCGCCGTCGTTAAGAGCGTCATATCAATTAGGTCAACGCCAGTTTTTAGCCCGGTTTCAAATATCGCGTTGCGGTAATCCCCTACGTCGGTTACGTGGCCACAGGTTTTAGTGTAATCGTTATCCAAACTGCGCCTTGAAATAGGCGTGCATAAAACGACTTTAGCGCCACGCGATTTTGCAAGGTCGATATAAAAATTTTTAAGCGTATAGCCAATGCTCGTTTTGTCGGTAAAATCTGCCGTTGGCGTGGTAAAGCGCTCGTCTAATTTTTGGTCGTTATGCCCAAAGCCAATCAGCAAAATATCGCCTTTTTTAAGGTTGTCAAGTAAAACCTTGTAATTGTCTTCACCTAAAAAGCTTAACGAACTGCGACCTGGTAGCGCAAGGTTATTAACCCTTACGCCCTCTAACAAGTACTCGCCAATCGCCATACCGTACCCCCAACGTGGGTAATATCTATCGGGCTCAAGCGCGTAATCGCTAACGGTGGAATCCCCCACCAAAAATAAAGTTTTCATCGTCGGTTTATCAGTCAAGCTTTTGCACCTTCTTCCACACGAAATGACTTAAACGCGTTGGCGTAATCTTCATTAAAAAGACAAGGAATTTGTTTAGCTTGCCGTAGCTTGAAGTGTATCTATTGCGTTTTAAATCCTTCCACGCACGGAGCGCAACCTTATGCGGGTCGTACATAACGAAATATTTTTTGATAATTTGCTCGTCAGAGTTTTTAGCACGGTCAAAAAATTGCGTTTTTGTCCAGAACGGGCAGACTGCCAAAACCTTGATGCCTTGTTTTTTATATTCGGACTTAAGCGACTGCGAAAAGCTTAAAACGTAAGCTTTAGACGCAGCGTAAACGTTCAAATACGGGATTGGTGAAAACCCTGCAATAGACGCAACCTGCATAATCTCCGTGCCCTTTTCCATATAAGGTAAGCAGGCTAAAGTAACGGCAGTTAACGCCTTGCAGTTTAAATCAATCATATTAAGCGACTCGTCGATATTAACGTCGCCAGTTTTACCAAATTTACCGAACCCAGAGCAGTTAATAAGTAATTTAACAACTGGCTTTTCTTGGTCTAATTTCTCAATAAGTCGGTCTATAACGCGATTATCGGTTAAATCTCCGTCAACAACGACTATGTTACGGTCAACTAATTCAGCTAACTTTTCAAGGGCGTTTTTGTTGCGCGCCATTACCCAAACTTCATCGTAAACCTTGTCTTTTGGTATGGTTAATAAAAATTCCTTACCGATGCCACTTGACGCACCTGTTATAATTGCAATGTTTTTCATAACTCACCTATATCGCTAATAAAATTTGATGTAAAAATGAAGCAAACTTATGCTTCGTGTTTTTAAGTAGTTCAACGAAATCAAAATATTCAGTTCCGTCACAGCTGTCGGAAACAACCTTAACAATCAGGCACGGAACTTTCATATTCAAGCAAACCAAGGAAATTGCAGCGCCTTCCATATCGCAAATATCTGCGTTAAACTCATCCTTTAACTGCTTTTTAACGCTTAAGTCGGCAACGAACTTATCGCCCGACGCTAAAGTACCGATTTTCGCTTCGCTATCCAAAGAAAGCGCAAGCTTATAAAGGTCTTCGTTAAGTGGGATATACACGCTGTCAAGGTGTAAATATCTACCCCTTTCGCAATTATCCACAAGTGACGTGTCAATCTCGTAATGCACTACGTTTTTACATACCACGCTTTGGCCAACCTTATAGCTTGAAATAGCCCCGACCAAGCCGTAGTTAAACACCATTTCAACGCCGTATTTAGTAAGCAAAAGTTGGGTGCACGCAGCCGCGTGTATTTGCCCAATCGTGCAGTTCGCAAAATAAATAGTTTTATCTTCAAACTGATAAGTTTTTATAGAAAAGTTGCCGTATAGGTCGGTTTTTAAGCATTTTCCCACAACCGATTCAAGCTGTTGTCTTTCGTGTTCAAGCGCTGTTATAATACCAATAGTCTTCATAATTGCACCCTTTTTGAATTTAAAATCATAATATAAAACGTGTTCGAGTTTAAAGTTGAAATAAGCCGTTTGGCACGTAATTATCAAACTGCGCTAAACAGCGTTGGTATTGAAGCCGTCCCCCACTCCAACGCCCTTTTAGACGGGCTGGTCTTAACTGGTGGCGGTGACGTTTCACCCTGCTTGTACGCGCAGGTCAATACCTTTAGCCGTGACGTTGATTTGCTACGCGATATGCAGGAATTTTTGCTTATTAAAAAGTATTACGACGCCAACAAGCCAATACTTGGCATTTGCCGTGGTCTGCAGGTTATCAACGTATATTTTGGTGGAAGCCTTTTTCAAAACGTTGAAGGGCACAGCCAAATAAACGACACCGACGCAGTCCACCAAATAACGACTATTGACAAAACTTTTATGCGCGAAATTTTCGGTGAAGCTTTCTCGGTAAACAGCGCGCACCATCAAGCCGTAGATAAGCTTGGCAAGGGGCTTATGGTAAGCGCGCGCACGATTGGTGGCGTTGTTGAAGCCGTACAGGGCAAAAACGTTATCGCAACGCAATTTCACCCCGAAAGGCTATCTTTAGGTGGCGATAATGTCTTTAAATATTTCAAAATGCTTTTAGAAAAGGCTAAACGCTAAAGCTTAAGCACCAAATTTATCTATAATCTCACTTACGGTTAGCTCGCTGATTATTTTGCTTGCTTCAACCTGTTCAATTTGGCCGTTGCGTAACGCTTTTTTAACCAAACGAAGCGCCAAAACGCTGTTTTCACCCGTGCTCATTAAAGCGTGGTCTTCGGTGTAAGAATTTAAAATATCAACGCCGGGGATAAGGCCTTCTTCGTATAAAAACTCGTCGAGCGTTACCTTGCAGTTTGCAAGATTGACGGCTTCGGTATTTAAAATTTTGCTTACTTCAAAATCCCAATCTTCGGCAACAACGCCAATAACCGTTAAACTGCCCTTTTCAAAATTGCGCGCAAGCCCAAAGTATTTTAAAACCTGACCTATTGCCTTGTGCTTTGCAGTAAGGTCGCTTTGGTACACCCCGCCAACGCCCAGGCAAGCTTTTAAAAGCTTGGATAAGGAATCAACGATGATAACCACGTCGTTACCGTCTTCGCAAAGCGCCGTCGCACGGCTAAACGCCATTTCGCCCACGTGCGCGCGATAGTCGTGGTCTTTATCAAAGGCTGAATACATAACTTCGACACAAGGGTATGCCGTTTTGTAAAAGTTGATTTGTTCAGGCCTTTCATCGGCAAGGTATAAAATGGTTTTTACGTCAGCCTTACTTTGCAAAGCGTTAAGGACGGAAATTGTAAAATCCTTGGTTTGACGCGCTGATTTTGAAGAAACTAACACGCGTTGACCTTTCCCTATTGGACAAGCAACGTCAATAACCTTAAGCGCGCTGTTTTCACTACCCAAAACGATTTGCTTGGTTGGGCAAAGCGCTGTTTTATTGTAAAAAGGCGTGCGTAAAGCGTCGCTTGGCTCGTGTCCGTTGACCTTATCAACCTTTTCAAGCTCTATTATGCGCTTGTCTGCAAGCAAAACGCCAGAGCCTTCAACAAAGTCGCCCGTGCGCAAATTGTTAGCCTTAATTAGTGGCAACGGAACGTAGATTGCACTTTCTTTAAGATAGTCTTCAGCGTATAAAAAGCCGTAGCTTTGTGAAACGACTTCTAAATACCCAGAGCAGTGTTCGGGCGTTAAGGGTTGATCGGTTACACGGTCGTTAAGCACTACATGGTGTGGCTTAACGGGTGAAAAATAATACTCGCCGTTTTCACCACGCTTTGCTCTTTCACTTGGCCTGCCACGGTTGGAACGCTTTGCCGAAATCTCACCGCTTTCGATTTTTAAAATCTCGTCGATAAGCTGGTGCTTTTTCTTGTTGTTTGGCGCGCCACCAAGATTTGAAAGCGTAAGCCTTAATTCTGCAATAGTGTATTTTTGTAAGGTTTCATAGTTAGACATAACAATTCTCCTTTGTGTTTAAAGCTTTAGGCTCTCGCCTAAAATTCAGAGTGGTCAAAGACCAAAATTTGTGGGTGTTGATATCTATTGATATCAAAATCTATTTTAGTATCAACTTTAGTATAGCCGTTGTAGTGCTTTAAAAATTCATCAAGCCCAGCTATATCTATGTTGGATTTTGCCGTTTTAAAATGCATTGGGACGATAATTTTAGGGTTGATTTCATCGCAATATCTCTTTGCTTCAAGAGCGTTTATCGTGTATTTGCCACCGATTGGCACAAACAAAACGTCAACCCCCTTAAGCGTTTCTATAACGGAATTGTTGTAAGGCTCACCCAAATCGCCAAGATGAGCAAGGGTTAGCCCACCAAGAGTAACGCGTGAAACGTAGTTTTCGCCACGCAAAGCACCCCTTTTGTCGTCGTGATAGGTTTTTATACGGACAAGCCCAATTTCTTTAAATGCTTCAACGTCTAAACCAGTTGCTTGGTCGATTTTCGCGCCGTAATCAACCATTTTAAAAGCGTTATGGTCAAAATGGTCGTGACTTGATATGCAGTAATCACAGCTTAGGCCTTGCATATTATAGCCGATAAAATCAAACGGGTCAAAAAGCACGCTTTTGCCATTTTCGATATAAAAAGCCGAATGCCCTAAATATTGTATAACCATATCTACTCCTTTAAAAAAATGGTGATGGAACTAAATAAAAAGCTTACGTTGTGATTTTATCACAAAGTAAGCCCAAATGTCAATGAAGTAAATAATATTTTCAAAAATATTTACAAAATTTAAAATTAATTCAAAATTAGTATTTTATTGTTTTTAAAACCAAAAATAAGGTGTTTTAGTCGTTTTTGCCGTAAATTTTTTCAAATATGTATTTGGCGTAAAGGTTTGCAACGTTAATATTAGTCGCTTTGGTAAACCCTTTAAAAAATGCGTTGCTATTGACTTCGCAAACGTAATATTTTTCGCCGTCAAACAATAAATCAACCCCACAATAATCAAGACCGATTACCTTTGCCGTCTTTTCAGAGATTTCGATAATATCATCGCTTAACTCGTACGCCTTGCCTTCACCACCAAGCTCTATGTTGGAACGGAAGTCGTTTTTATTTGTGCGTTGCATCGCGCCAACGGCTTTGCCACCGATTACTATTACCCTTAAGTCCATACCACCCTTACCGATAAATTGCTGATAAAGGTGTGGTTTTGATAAAAGCTCGCTCCTTAATTGGGTAAGCTCATCAAGAGTTTTTGCAAGATAAACCGTTTTACCCATTGAGCCGTAGCATTCCTTTACCACGACGGGTAGCCCTAAAACTTCAACGATTTCACTTGACAAGCCGTCTTTTACGCGCGCATAGTTAAGCGGAGAAGAAATAGTAGTCGGCATATTGACGCCGTTTGACGATAAATACATAAAGGTTTTAAGCTTGTCATCGCAAATTTCGATTGCTTTTGCGCTGTTAATCAACCTATAGCCCGACTTTTCAAGCATATGCGACAAGTAAAGGTCCTTATCTAAAAACAAAATAAAGTCGTAATTATCAAGGGCTGTTAACACGTTACCGTCAACAAAATACGCTAAAATTTTATCGGTATAAATAAGGTCAACCTTAACGGATAGGTTTTCAAGCTCGTGCTTTAATGAACTTATTTGGTCAACCATTGCTTCACCGTGAAAATAACCGTTAGCAATTATAGCGCAACTTTTCATACCAAGCCACCTTCCTTTGAAATTATAGCGTTTGCAACGCGAATGCCGTCAATCGCGGCGCTCATAATACCACCTGCATACCCTGCGCCTTCGCCACAAGGATACAAGTTTTTAACCGAAACGCTTTGTAACGTTTCATCGCGCAAAATTCTAACTGGGGCAGAAGTTCTTGTTTCAACGCCCGTTAAAACTGCGCCGTTTGAAGCAAAGCCTTTTATCTTTTTATCCATATCATAAAGCCCTGCTTTTAAACTTTCAGTTATTGATTTTGAGTATAAATTTTCCAAGCTTTTTACCACAAAACCCCGCCTATAGGTCGGTAAAACGCCTTTTATTGATTTTGGTGCACTGCCTGAAATAAAGTCTTCGCACAGCATAACGGGGGCAGAATAATTACTACCGCCAAGCAAAAACGCCTTTCTTTCTATCTCGCGCTGAAACTCAATACCACAAAGCGGTGAGTTGCCTTCAAAATCCTTTTTAGTAACCTGCGCGATTACGGCGCTGTTTGCGTTTACACCGTCACGCAAGTAGTCCGACATACCGTTTACTGCAAGATAGCCTTCTTCACTGACCGACGGCACAACGTGACCACCGGGGCACATACAAAACGTAAAAACGCCCCTGTCGGTTGGGTGTGATACAAGCTTATAATCAGCAGGTGGCAACGTTTTAAAGCCTGCAAACTTGCCGTAACGTTGCTCGTTTATTACCGACTGCAGCTGCTCTACTCTAAACCCAACGGCAAAGTCCTTTTGCTCCATTGTTACGCCAGCATTAAATAAGGTTTTATAGGTATCGCGCGCGGTGTGGCCTATTGCCAAAACAACGTAGTCGGCATCGATTACCACA
>JAZTYT010000154.1:0-4378 GCA_045637045.1 Christensenellaceae bacterium
CGTATATAATTTTTCAGAGGTATATATTATGGCTAAAGAACAACAATTTGTAAAAAACATTGCCAATATTGAAGAAGATTTCCCACAATGGTACACTGACGTAGTTATTAAAACCGAGCTTGTTGACTACGGTCCAGTTAAGGGCACTATGGTTATCCGTCCCTACGGTTACGCAATTTGGGAAAATATCCAAAAGGAATTAAATCGCCGTTTCCAAGAACACGGTGTACAAAACGCATATTTCCCAATGCTCATACCTGAAAGTTACCTTAAGCGTGAAGCAGAGCACGTTGAAGGCTTTGCGCCTGAAGTTGCGCTCGTAACCCACGCAGGTGGTGAAAAGCTTGCTGAAAATTTAGTAGTTAGGCCAACGAGTGAAACGATAATTTGCGAAATGTTCTCAAAATGGATGCAAAGCTATCGTGATTTACCAATTAGAATCAATCAATGGGCTAACGTAATGCGCTGGGAAAAGACAACGCGTCCTTTCTTGCGTACGAGTGAGTTTTTATGGCAAGAAGGTCATACAGCTTACGCTAGCGAAGAAGAAGCGCGTGAAGACGCACAAAAAATGCTCAAGTGCTATAGCGATTTCGCACACGAATTTTTGGCTATCCCAGTGTTTACGGGCGTTAAAACTGAAAAGGAAAAATTTGCAGGCGCTGTAGAAACATACGGCATGGAAGCAATGATGCTCGACGGTAAGAGCTTACAAGCAGGCACTACTCACTATTTAGGCAATAACTTTGCTAAGGCCTTTAATATGAAGTTCTTGGACAAAAACAACGCTTTAACCTATGCATTTTCAACGAGCTGGGGCGTATCAACAAGGCTTATCGGCGCAATCGTTATGGCGCACGGTGATCAACGTGGTTTATCATTACCACCAAAGGTTGCTCCAATTCAAGTTGTCGTTATTCCTGTAGCACAGTTTAAAGAAGGCGTTTTAGAAAAAGCAAAGGAAATTGCTGACAAGCTTGCAAAAATGGGTATTCGCGTTAAGCTCGACGCTCGCGACGCAAGTCCTGGCTGGAAGTTTAACGAATGGGAAATGAAGGGTTGTCCTTTAAGACTTGAAATCGGCCCACGCGATATCCAGGAAAACAAGTGCGTTTTATCAACGAGATATAATTGTGAAAAATTTGAGTTATCTCTTGACGAGCTTGATACTATCCCTGCACTTTTAGAAACGATTCAACAAAATATGCTTGAAAAATCACGCAAAATGCGCGACTCAAAGGTTGTTGAAGCTTCAAGTTTAGACGAAATTTTTGACGGCGTTGAAAACAAGAACTTCGTTAAAGCACATTGGTGTGGTTGCCGTGAATGTGAAGACGCTATCAAAAATAGGGCGTCAGCAACGGCAAGAGTTATCGTTGAAGACGCAAAAGAAGGTACAGTTTGTGCTGTTTGTGGTAAGAAGGCTGAAAAGGTCGTTTTATTCGCAAGGGCATATTAATTTCATTTAAATTTTCGTAAGCAGAAGGTGAGATTTTGAAAGGTGACTTTTATTATAACGACCAGCTAGTCGTTTCAAAAAATAATTTTCATAATCCCAATAGATACAACGCATTAGATGCAGCGATTGCATTCATAAGCTTTTTGCTTGCGTTTGTTATTCTTGATGAAGTATTGACAAGCATTATTAGGTACGTTTACTATAACGTTTATCAAGATTACGCGTTGATAATGTGTTTGTCTGCACTTATTTCTCAAGGAATAATTGCACTCATTGCTTTTATTTTCTCAAAAATACGTCGCGTTGGGTTGATTTCAGGTGGGGGATACGTTTTTAAGTTTGATTTTTTGAACATACTCTTTGCGCTGATGCTTGCGTTTGGCGTTTACTTTTTGTTTGAATCAACTCATTATGAATTCGTCAATTGTTGGACACAGGTTATTTACTTAACAGATTACAATTCATTGAATAACGACACGGCTACACTGTTAGCTGATTCAAACGTATTTTTCCTATTAATTTATGCTTACGTGTTAGTTCCTATTTTGCCTGCTTTTTGCGAGGAAATTTTATTCCGTGGCGTAATTATGCGTGGTTTAGAACAATTTGGCAAAGTATTTGCTATTATTGGCTCTTCATTGATTTTTGCTCTTATGCATGGTGGTTATGAGCAACTTATTTTACAATTTATCGTTGGATTAGTTATTTCAAGCGTTGTTATGCTGACCGATAACTTATTTATAGGCTGTGCAGTTCATTTTTGCTATAACTTAGGAACGAGTGTTTTCTCGGTATATTCAAGTATAATTAACTCTGCCATGCCAATGTTTGATTACGTTTATAAGTCAATCACCATCATTTTGGGCGTCGTTCTCGTAATAGTTGCAATTATCTACTTTGGTAATATGGGCTTGGCAAGATATAAAAGAAACGTTTTAGGCAAGCCTAAAACCGTGCCTTATGACCACTATTTTATAC
Source organism: Christensenellaceae bacterium (assembly GCA_045637045.1). Taxonomy (GTDB): domain Bacteria; phylum Bacillota; class Clostridia; order Christensenellales; family Borkfalkiaceae; genus UBA4636. The sequence goes on from JAZTYT010000154.1 coordinate 2,438, forward strand.
TAAAGCTTACCGATACCGATAAAATGACTGCTCATTTGTACGGAGAACTTACAAATGACTTTTATACGAAAGGAAGCCCTTACCACTTTTATAACGGTAAAGTTTTCCGCCCGTTTAACAAATACGCAAAAACTGTTCCGGCGATAATTATTTTAGCGGTTGGGGTTGTTGTTTCAATCGTTAAGATTATTATGTCGGCATAATTTAGTAAGGATGTTTTGATATTATGATAGGTGCTTTTGTAGAATTTTTTAATAGCTTGTTTCAAGTGGCTGAATCACAGGATTTAGTTTTGAATTTCAAGATGATATTTTGGATTGCTTTTGCATGTACTGGAGTAATCGAAATTTCTTTTTTCGTCCTTAAAGGCATTGGTCTTTATACAATTGGTAAACGCGAAAAAATTGCTAAACCATTTTTAGCGTTCATCCCGTTTGCAAGCTACTATTATTTAGGTAGGATTATCGGCCCAGTTAGGCTTTTTGGTTTCAGGATTAAAAACATTGGTTTATTCCTGAGCATTTTATTGTTTTTGAATCTTGCAACAACGTACGTTTCCGATTGGGTTTATTACGGAAATACCCTAGAATATATTTTAGAAACGAATAAGTTCGTTATGCAAGATGCAAAGGAAATTGTACTTGGCCCAATTAATCCTTTACCGCTTATTTACGCATTAAACTACTTAGTTTCAATAGCTCATATGGTTATTAGTGTTTTTGTGTTTATGGCATTTTTCCGCTTTTATGCGCCAAAAACACACGTTTTGTTTGCCATTTTATCAATCTTTTTTGAACCATTATTCTCAATTTTTACTTTTGTATTCAGAAAGAATAAACGTTTTGACTATAACCAATACATGAAAATGCGTTTTGATTCTTACACTGCACAAGGTTCACATGGTGGCTACAATAATCCACAACAACCGTTTACTGCTAATAAAGAGAATAAAAACGATTCTCCGTTTGAAGATTATAAAGTTAAAACTCAAACTAATAACGTTGGAGACGTTTTTACGGAGTATAGCGATAATAACGGTAATTGCAAAAGCCAAAATGATAAGTTTAGTGATGAAACTAAACCAAGGGAAACGCACACACAAGAAACTGACGACGGGGATTTATTTTAATGTATGAAGAAAATATAGTAGCCGTTTCGACGCCGATGCTTCCAAGTGGCGTTGCGGTTATTCGTATTAGTGGAGATTCTCCACTTGATATAGCCAATAAATTATTTAGCTCAAAAACTAACGTATATGATTTTGAACCGTATAAGCTTTACGTTGGTACGATAAACGCCACAACCTTTAAGGATTTTGGTATGTGCGTTTATTTTAAAGGGCCTAGAAGCTATACCGGTGAAGATATGGTTGAGTTCCATTGTCACGGTGGTATTGCAATTGTAAAGGGCATTTTAGACGCCTGCATAAAATGTGGCGCAAGGCTTGCTGAACGCGGTGAGTTTACAAAGCGCGCATTTTTAAACGGCAAGCTTTCGCTATCTTCTGCTGAAGGCTTGATTTCAATGATAAATTCAGAATCACTTGCCGAAGTCAAGTCAGGTTATTATCTTTATAAGGAAAGGCTTTTTAATAAAATTAAAAAGGCGCAGGATAATTTAACCTTTACGCTTGCTTCAATCGACGCTAATATCGACTATCCCGAAGAAGGCATTGAAGAAGCAAAGCTTGACCAGATTTTACAAGAGCTAACGAGCGTAAGGACTGACTTATATAATTTGGCAAGCACGTTTTCGCTTGGTGAAAAGACCAAAACTGGCGTAAAGGTTGCAATTTGTGGCAAACCAAACGCTGGTAAAAGCTCGCTTTTAAACAGTATTTTAAATTGCGAAAAGGCAATAGTTACGTCGGTTGAAGGGACTACGCGTGATATCGTTGAAGGCACGCGTGAAATTAACGGCGTTAAGTTTGATTTTATGGAT
>JAZTYT010000155.1:0-3581 GCA_045637045.1 Christensenellaceae bacterium
ACCAGATTCATTTTGATATTGAATTTTATAGGTAAATCTGGGTTTTGGTGGGCTGGGTTTATTGCCCTGCCAACGTAAAAGTTTATATCGGTTGCTTCTTCAAAAAGCAAGCGACTTATAAGCGCCGCCCCGTCCTTTTTGAAGTTCCAGTCTTCGTAAAGGTCGTTTTGGCCGAGATAGTTTTTGGCGTATTCTATAACCTTGTTCATCGTTATAACGCCTTCGGTAACAAGGTCAACGCCTTCAATGTACGCGATAGGCGGAACGTCGCTACGCTCAAACTTTAAGCTTGCCTGAACCTTTTTACCAAGGTATTTTGCCGCGATTGACGACGTTGTGCCACCACAGATAATGTGCTTGCCTTCTTTAGAGAAGAACAGCGACATCATACGGTTGGAATCGTCACGGTTAGCAGGTGGCCCAAACAAAATATTCATTGGCTCACGCTTACGGATTTTAACAACGCAAGCAGTAGTGTCGTCGCCCGGCTTGTGGCCGTAAAGCTTGTCGCATTCGTCAACGAGCATAGTTGAAAGGTTTTTAGCCGTATAGCCACCGGCAACGAGCGCCTGCATATATTCGGCAATGTCGTCACGCTTCCAGCCAAAGTTGTACTTACCGCCCATACCTGCGTGTGGACAGCCGTCGCTCATTGCTATAAACACGTCTTCTTCCTGCAAGGTAATAACCGATTTATAAATCTTTTTACCACCGATGTTCATTTCGGTCATAGGGTAATTATAAACGGCGTAATCCCTTATAAGAATAACGTGTGGGTTGTCGTATTGGATAATTTCGGCAACCTGATTGTTTTTAAGATGTATAATGGTAAAGGTTGAATAAGCAACCCCACGCACCGAGCATACTGGGAGCGTTGCGGCAATGGTTGAAACGCATTCTTCAATCGGAAGCCCCGCCGCCATCATTGTTGAAATAATCTTTGACGTAAGAGTTGAAAGTATGCTTGCCTTTACGCCCGAGCCAAGCCCGTCAGCCAAAACGATAACCGTTGAGTTTTCGTTTTCCTGCACGACGTCAACGTGGTCGCCACAAAGCTCTTCACCAACGTGATTTATACTTTTGTAGCCGATATCTGCACATAAATCATTCATCGCTGATAGACTCCTTAAGCTTTGTTAAAGCAATCTTGGTTTCAGCGGCAGTTTCACCTAAAAGCGAAGCGATTTCCTGTACGATTCGCATTTGCTTTTCAACTACGCTATCGGCAACTTCAGCAGTTTGCTTTTGGATACGCGTTTTCTTTTCTCTGTCCGTTTCTTCGCCCGTTATGTCGCGCATAATACCAATAATCATACGTGATTCAGGGTCGTATAGTACCGTTTGGGTAATATATTTTTTGTATTCGGCAAGGTAAGTGCGTTGGTCGTAAACGCTTCTACCCGTGCTTTTAACCTTCATAAACACGGTCGGGTCTAAAATGCGTACTACAGGCTCGCCTAAAACGTCGCTTTCGCTACGGATATTCATAATCTTGCGCGCAGCCTTGTTGATTTGTTGAACTTCTAAATTCTCGTTAAGCGCAATAAGACCGTTTGGCGTGTTATTAACGATAGTATCGGAAAAGCTTTCAGCTTTATCCTTAAGATAGGGTAAGCACATTGAAATTTCAGCCTTGCCCTGAATGATTGCAATAGCCTTTTCACGGCAGGTGTTGTAACCGCAAGAGCCACAGTTAAGCTCGTCTGCAGTTTTGAACTTACCCATTTGACGGAGAACGCTCATAATTTCGTTTTCAGATGGCATTGCAAGCCTGTGCTCAATCATTTCAAAGTTCTTCTTTAACTGCATTGGGTTAGGCTGGTCAACAACAAAGTCCTTTTTGCCAACGTTTTCGGTAATAGTTATATAGTCCTTTATCGTGGAAGTATTGTGGTATTTTTCCATAACGGGCCCACCGATACAACTACCAACGCAAGCCGACATTTCAATAAAGCATTTGTGGATTTTACCGCTTTCAATGTCCTTAAGCGCGTTAATGCAGTTTTCAACGCCGTCGATTGCAATGTAGGTGTAACCTTCAACGTCTTTTGCCATAGTCTTTAATACGCCACCCGTCGTTGGGAAGAACCTTGCACGGCTGTTTTCAACTGCTTCTCTTTCCTGTTCTAACTCGATGTTTTCTTCTTTGAGCCAGTTTGTAAGCTCTTCAAAGGTCAAAACTGCGTCAACGATGCCTTCGTAATGCTCTGCTTCGTCCTTTTTAGCAACGCAAGGGCCGATGAATACGGTTTTTGCGTTTGGCATTCTCTTTTTAATATCAGCGCAATGCGCTTGCATTGGCGACATTACGTCGGCAAGGTATTCTAAACACGCTGGGTGATACTTTTGGATAAGTAAGTTTACAGAGTGACAGCAGGAGCTAATAATTACGTCCCTGTCTTCTTCTTTTAACATACGCTCGTATTCGTTTTTAACGATAGTTGCGCCGATTGCTGTTTCTTCAACGTCTAAAAAGCCCAATTTTTGCAAGGCCTTACGCATTGATTTAATACCAACGTTTTCATAGTTAGCGATAAACGAAGGCGCAATGCTTGCGATAACAGGGTCGCCACTTTGGAGTAAAACCCTTGCTTTTTCAGTACCGTCAACGATTTCTTTTGCGTTTTGTGGACACACAACGAAACAATGCCCGCACAAAATACATTCGTTGCCGATAATGTGGGCTTGGTTACCGGAAAAACGTATTGCTTTAACCGGACAGTTACGGATACATTTATAACAGTTTTTACAGTTTGATTTTTTAAGTGTTAAGCAATTTGGCATATCAATTACTTCCTTTCGTTTTCAATTACGTCAAGGATATTCTTTTGGAAAAATTCCCTAAAGTTATCCCTTGTCACGCCAACGTGAACGTCGTCATTGATTTGTATGGTAACGCCTACGCGATTGCATTTACCAATACAAAAGCTACCCGATAGCACTACTTCGCCATCAAGGTTATACTTTTCAACTGCTTGTTCTAAAAGCTCAACGATTTCAGCAGAGCCTTTGATGTGGCAAGAAGACCCTACGCAAACTTGAACAAATAACATAATTACACCCTTGAAAGGATTTCTTTTTCAAAGAAATCTTGGCAGGTTTCAGGTGAAACAGAATAAAAGGCTTCGTCAATAGTTACGCAAACGCCTAATTGACATTTACCCATACAAAAAGTACCGCCAAGCTCAACCTTGTCGCCAAGATTATGCTTTGCGATCATTTCTTGAAGAGCGGCAACCACTTGACGTGAGCCCTTAACGTGACACGAACTACCGATACAAACTGTAACTTTTAGCATATTTATCTCCATTTGCTTTTTTGTGTTTTTATAGCACTATTTGTAATATTTTAGCACACGCACGCGAAAAAGTAAAATAGTAAAGTACATATAACAAGTATTTATTAGGTAAAAATAGTGTAATTTTTTACCATTTGAACGGAAAAACAAGAAAAACGGTGTTTTTAATGAAGAATTAAGAATTATGGTAAACTTTTTGCTTTGCAAAAAGTCTTTGTTAAATTTAAAAAGGCTTGGTTGCTTGCATTTACAAGCAACCAACTGACCACAATTATTCATTAGG
>JAZTYT010000156.1:0-8190 GCA_045637045.1 Christensenellaceae bacterium
ATAAATTTATAGTTATATACACTTAAGGAGATAGTAATGAACAAAAAATCTGTTAAAGACGTAGTTGTTAAAGGCAAACAATGTCTTGTAAGGGTTGACTTTAACGTACCAATGAAAGACGGTGTTATCACCGATGAAAACCGTATCAACGGCGCGTTACCAACGATTAAGTATTTATTAAACGAAGGCGCAAAGGTTATTCTTTGCTCACATCTTGGTAAGCCACATAACGTGCTTGACGCTAAAATTAAGCTTAACAAGAAAGAAAAAGCTTTAGTTGAAGCTGCACCTGAAGCTGAAAAGGCTACTTTAGAGCAACAGCTTATCGAAAAGGCTAAAAAAGATAGAACTAAACTTTCTTTACGCCCGGTTGCTGAAAGATTACAACAACTTTTACCTGAAGTTAAGGTTGACTTTGCAACCGACACCGTTGGTGAAGACGCGCAAAGCAAGGTTAAAGCCCTTGAAGCAGGCAATATTTTAGTTCTTGAAAACACACGCTTTAACCAAGGCGAAGAAAAACGCGAAGAAGAATTCTGCCGTAAGCTTGCCGAATTTGCTGAAGTTTACGTAAACGACGCTTTCGGTACTGCACACCGTTCACACGCTTCAACGGCGGCAATCGTTGAATACGGCTTTGTTAAAACTGCAGTTTGTGGCTTCCTTATCGAAAAAGAGCTTTCAGTTATGGCTGACGCGCTTGAAAACCCAGTACGTCCTTTCGTTGCAGTTTTAGGTGGCGCAAAGGTTGCCGATAAGTTAAACGTTATCTCTAACCTTTTATTAAAGTGCGATACCTTAATCATCGGTGGTGGTATGGCTTACACCTTTATGAAGGCGCAAGGCAAGGAAGTTGGTAACTCTTTAGTTGATGACAGCAAGATTGACTACTGCTTGGAAATGATGCAAAAGGCAAAGGATTTAGGCAAAAAGCTTTTACTCCCAATCGATACGGTAATCGCTAAAGACTTCCCAAGCCCAATCGACGCGCCAATCCAAGTTAGAACGGTTGCATCAGACAGCATTCCACAAGATATGCAAGGCTTGGACATCGGTGAAGAAACGCGCAAGCTTTTCGCTGAAGAAATCAAGTCTGCAAAAACCGTTATCTGGAACGGGCCTATGGGCGTATTTGAAAACCCAACGCTTGCTGAAGGCACAAAGGCAATGGCAAAGGCTATGGCTGAAGCTGACGGCACTACAATCATCGGTGGTGGCGACTCTGCAGCTGCAGTTGCACAGTTAGGTTTTGCTGATAAGATGAGTCACATCTCAACGGGCGGCGGTGCTTCATTAGAACTTTTTGAAGGCAAGGTTTTACCAGGTATCGCTTGCTTAAATGAAGTTGAATAATAGTTAGTAAAATATATAAAAACCCTGCTATAGGTCGATTATCGCCACTTTTTAAGGCGATAAACTGCTTTTAGCGGGGTTTTTATTATAGATATTTACATATTGCTTCTTCTATTGTATCGTTAACGTGTGCGTTGGTTATTATATTAATAACCATATCGGGTGAAAGCTTTTTTACAAGCGTTAAGCTTTCATTAAAAACTTCACACTCTAAAAGCTCACCTGAAGAAAAGTGTGTCAAAAGCGTTTTTATCGTCGTGCTTGTTGATACGCCTATACGTTTTATGCGTTTACCGCGCTTTATACCCTTAAAATTATATAGCCCTGCAATTAAAACGTAATTCAAATCCTTATGCTTGTTAAAATTACTTACTAAAATAAAGGCGCTGAAAAACAGTAGCGATATATTCGCCGTTGAAAAAAGCGAGTAAACAAACAAGCCTAAAATACATAGTGCAATGCCTATACTTATGCGTTTAACCAGCTTATAGGCCGACTTTTGCTCCATATAAAGGCTTAAACAGGCTAATAAAATACGTCCACCGTCAAGTGGATAGGCCGGTAAAAGATTAACCGTTGCAATGCTTAAGCTTGCTATAACGGCAAGCTCCGTGTAAGGGTAAACTTGTGGCGTAATCCACCATAAGCATACGAAAAAGATAACGGTTACAACGTTTACAAGCGGTCCTGCAACGGCAGTTTTAATCTGGTCTATATTGGACATATCCTGCGTTTCGCCGCTAACTATCGCGCCGTAAGGCATTAAAACTATTCGGTTTAGTTTGTAACCCAAGCTCTCGGCCTTTAGCGAGTGTCCAAGCTCGTGTATAAGCGCAGTAAGGGTAAAAACCACAAAAGAAAATACCTTGCCGATTACGGCAAAGTATATTCCCAGCACGAAAAACAACGGGTGAATACTAAACTTAAGTTTTTTGTCAGCCCCTGTTTTTCGCGAAAACAAAGCCCTTGTTTTTAGCTTTGCCATACGATTTGCCCGTCGCTAATTGAAAAGGCTGAAATTATAGTGCCGTCGTTGTACATAGATACTTCAACCCCACCGTTTAACGAATAGCAAACCGGCGTGGAAGTAAAAACGCTGTCGCCAACGTTTGCGTAAACGTAGTCAGCACCACAGATTACCGTTTTATATTTATCGCTGTGGCTAATGGTGATAGTAAACTTATCGCCAATTTTTTCAACAGATAACACTTTACCGTTGGCAGGGCTGTAAACTGCGCCCTTTTCAGGAATAGTGATAATGTTGTTTTCAATTTCTGCAAGGCCTTTGGTTGGGCAGATTGCGTTAAATTCCGTGTAATCGCGCTCGTCAACGATTGGCGTTTGCTTTGTAAAGGCTGATTTTAATATTTTGTTTATGCCACTATCCTGCCAAAACAGGTTGGTAAGCAAAATGCCAACTGCAAGCACGAAAATTGCTGCAACCTGTACGCCGATAACGTTAATTTTGCCACTTTTTTTGGTTTTTGAAGCCTTTTTAGTGGTAAATGGGTTGGTTTTATCGTCTTGGCTTAAGCAGTTTGATTGTTCACAGGTCGGTTGGTTTGAATCGTTACAATCGCATTTAGCTTCATCACAAGCACAGTCACAAGTGCAATCGGTGGCGTGGTCGCAAGTACAGTCACAAGTACAGGCGCAAGCGCTTGAGTCGTCTAAAGCGCAATCGTTTTGGCAATTATCCTTGCAATTACAATTTAAATTATCCTTTTCAGTATTGCAATCAGCGTTAAAAACGGCGGTTTCCGTTGGCGTTTGGTTGGTTACGTCACTCAAAGTATTGTCAAAATAACTGTCAAAGCTTCTTTCTTCACACTTTTTGGCGCGCTTAAACAGGCTAAAGGAAAAAGCTTTTCTCGGTGGTTTTTCGGGCGCGCGATTGGTGGTTGTTACCATTTGGCAGGTTGATACGGGTATTTCAATCATTTCTGCATATTCTTGACTTGACATACAAAGCTCCTTTTTTTATATTATGGTTTAATTTATGCAGTAGCGTTTGGCGTTATGATTAAGTTAAGCAAAAAGGTTTTTAAAGACAAGATTACCCAAACAAAAACTCAAAATCATATTGACAAAAGCTTTGAAAAATGGTATAATAAACAAAGTTTTTAACTTGTAGCAGGCGAATATTGTCACGCGCAAAATAATTATAAGGATTTTATTCACATGGCAACACCTACCACAAAAGTTTCTAAAGCAACACCTATGGGCGCACGCGTTTGGACGTCGCTATTATTGTTCGGTCTAATCGGTCAGCTTGCCTGGGTTGTTGAAAACGTTTATTTTTCCACGTTTATCCAAAAACAAATAACCACCGAGGCCTGGGCGACTTCAGCAACCGTTGCTGCGTCGGCAATTTGCGCCGCGCTTGCAACCTTTTTAGGCGGTGCGCTTTCAGATAGAGTAGGTAAGCGCAAACCCTTCGTTTGTTGGGGGTATATCGGCTGGGGCGTAATAACTGCAAGCTTTGCAATGTTCTCAACCGACGCATTAAGCGTTGAAAAAACCGGCGCTGTGGTTGCGATTGTTTCTTTGTTCGTTGCAATGGACTGCGTTATGACGTTAGTCGGCTCACTTGCAAACGACGCGGCATTTTCGGCGTGGGTTTCGGATAATACCGACATCACAAACCGTGGTTTTACCGATACGGTTTTATCAATACTCCCGGTAGTTGCGCTAATTATAGTTATGATTGGCTTAAGCTGGCTTACCGACGCTGGTAATTGGACGGCTTTCTTCCTGTTAATCGGTGTCGTAACCATGGCAACGGGTATCATAGGTTTATTCTTATTTAAAGATGGCAAAAACCTAAAGCCCGACACCAGCGGTCACTATTTAAAGGACGTCGTTTACGGCTTCCGTCCGTCTGTGGTAAAAGAAAACAAAATGGTTTACGTTTGCTATATCGGGATGATGTTCTCAGCCCTTTCAATGCAACTTTGGCAACCGCAAATGATTATGCTTATCCAATACACGGTCGGGCTTGAAAATTTCGTTCCACCACTTGGCATCGTGGTCGTTTTATCAGCCGCTTTAGCAGGGCTTTTAGGTAAGATGATGGACAAGCACGGCAAGGACAAATTCTTTATCCCAATTGTCGCTAGCGGTGTTATAGGCGGACTTTTGGTCTATTTACTCAAGTTTATCGGCTCTGATTACACGGTAAGATTCATTCTTTTCTGCATAGGCGGAACAATGGTTGAAACGGCGTCGTTAGTTGCCGCAGGCTTGTTTATCGCTTCTGCGCGCGACTATATACCAAAGGGAAAATCAGGGCGCTTTGCAGGCGTAAAAATCATTATTTACGTAACGCTACCAATGGTGCTTGCGTCAATTATTAGCCCGTTTATTATCAACGGTTTCGGTCAAAAGGTAACGGCTGACAGCGTGCTTTTAACCAACGGTAGCGGTTACAAGCTTGGCGACCATATTTATCCGTTTGAAATGTTCTTATTCGCTGCCGTTGCTGCGCTACTTATGATTATCCCTGCGCTTATCGTTAAAAAGGATTATAAGCACTATCGCGAAGAAAAACTAAAAGCAATTATCAATAAATAAGGTCTTAATAAAATCAAAGACGGCTCTTTTTAGGGTCGTTTTTTTATATTTTTATTGATAAAATCAATAAATTATGCTTTTAGTCGCCTTAATTGGCGTTTTTAAAGGCTTTTTGTTTGCAAAGATTTAAGCATAGTGTTAAAATATAGAAAAATAAAATTGAAAGGTGATTACTATGAGAAAACCAATTATTGCAGGCAACTGGAAAATGAATATGACGCCAAGCCAAGGCGTTCAACTTGTTAACGAACTTAAACCACTCGTAGCTAACGCTGAATGCGACGTTGTCGTTTGCGTTCCAGCAACACACTTACACGCAGTAGGTCAAGCTGTAAAGGGCACTAACATCAAACTTGGCGCGCAAAACGTTCACTTTGCACAAAGTGGCGCTTACACGGGCGAAATTTCTTGCGATATGTTAAAAGAACTCGGCGTTGAATACGTTATTATCGGTCACAGTGAACGCCGTCAATACTTTGGCGAAACCGACCAAACGGTTAACAAACGCACTTTAACGGCTTTAGCTAACGGCTTAACGCCTATCGTTTGCGTTGGCGAATCTTTAGAAGAAAGACAAACCAACAAAACCGAAGAAGTATTACTCCGTCAAATCACGGAAGGCTTAAAGGGCGTTGAAAATATCCCTGACCTTGTTATTGCGTACGAGCCGGTTTGGGCAATCGGTACGGGTGTTACTGCAACCAAGGAACAAGCAAACGAAACCATCGGCTATATCCGTAGCGTTATCGCAAAAACCTTCTGTCCAAAATGTGCCGCTAAAGTTCGCATCCAATACGGCGGTAGCATGAAGCCATCTAACGCTTCCGAGCTTATGGGTATGGAAGAAATCGACGGTGGTCTTATCGGTGGCGCATCCTTAAAGGCTGTTGATTTTTCACAAATCGTTAACTACTAATAACTTATATTAAAAACAAAAAAGTGGGGCTATAAGTCGGTTATTGCCCCATTTAATGATTTTAAGGAAGACTATTATGGGTAAAAAGGTTTTATTAGGCTTAAGCGGTGGGGTTGATAGCTCCGTCGCGGCATATCTCCTTCAAAAACAGGGCTACGAAGTAATAGGCCTGTATTTTACCATTACCGACGGGGAGAAGGATTTGTCTGACTTTAAAGCCGTTTGCGCCCATTTAAACCTTCCGTACGTCGTTGCAGACTATAATCAAATTTTTAACCAAAAGGTTTTGAGCCCGTTTATCGACCAATACAAAAAGGGTAGCACTCCAAACATTTGTGTAAGCTGTAACAAGTTTATAAAATTCGGTGCACTACTTAAAACTGCCGACGAGCTTGGTTGTGATTATATCGCGACGGGGCATTATTGTTCGCTTGGGCAATTTCAGGGTGGCTTGTGCTTAAAAAAGGCTAAAGACGAGCAAAAAGACCAAACCTATTTTTTGGCAATGGTTGAGCCAAAGGTTTTTGAACGCGTTTTGTTCCCCCTTGCCGGGCTTGACAAGGCTGAAGTTCGCCAAATCGCCCAGGAAGCGGGCTTGCCGACTGCCGTTAAAAAGGACAGCAGTGACGTTTGCCTTGCCGAAGGTGGAAAGTTTACCGACTTTATTTTAAAGCACGTGCCCGAAAACCACGGACTTATCAAAACTTGCGACGGTCAGGTCGTGGGCAATCACAAGGGGCTTCACACCGTTACGCTCGGCCAACGCAAGGGGCTTAACCTTGGTGGAAAGAGTGGGGAAGACGGCAGGTGGTTCGTCGTTGGTAAAGACGCAAAGACTAATACGGTACTCGTTTCACACGGCTCACAGGACCAGCTTTATAGTTCACGCTTTGAAATCGGCCAGGTAAACCTTTTCACTAACGCTTTAGGGCAAACCTTTGACTGCACGGTTAAAACCCGTTATAGGGCTAATTACGTACCCTGCACGGTCGCTGTTGACGGAGAAGGTATGGCAAGCGTTGTGTTAAAACAACCCGAAAGAGCTATCACCGTTGGTCAATACGCGGTTTTCTATTTAGACGATTTTTGTATCGGCGGCGGAAAGATTTCAAAAGTTTATTAAAAAAGACATAATTTTTATATTTTCAAAAAATAAATTAAAGGTGTACGTTTTTGGGCGTACATCTTTTATATTTCAATAATGAGAACACGCGCGTGCGCGCACACGCCATCATAATAATATTACGCGTGCGTACATAATAAATAGCAATAATCGCAGTCGGTAAGGTGTGTGCAAAACCAAAAAAGACGTAACGCAATAAAATTACTATCAGATAAAGAAAAAGGATTGAAACCGACAAAATAAAAGTTAAAAACCAATCAAAAGTCAAATATTTTAGCCTTATAAACAGACGCAGTTTGTGGAATTGTGGATAACTTCAATTATTCTTGTGGAAAAGTGTTAACAAGAGCACTATATATTGTGTATGAAAAAATTTTAAAAAAATATTCAAAAAATATTAAAAAAATCCTTGACAAAACGTCGAAAAAGTAGTTTAATACACGCATATTGCAAAACCTAATATGTGCGCATAATTAAAGCGCAGGCCTGGTAAAACGGGCTTCAAAAATTTTTCAAAAACTTTTTAAAATTTTTTAAAAAATAGCGAAAAATTAGTTGACAATAATATTATGGTATGTTAATATGTATAGGCTGTCACCAATTAGACGGCACTCATTTGAGCAGGTTGCTCAATTAATTGTAGATTAAAAACTGAATAGAAGGAAATGAATTGATTCAAAATTTTTTGATGAAAAGTTTCTGTCAATTTATTAATTTGAGTATATTAAAATATGTACCAAAAAAACAGTCAGCAATAGACAAAAAACGTTAGAGCAGTTGTCCTTCGAAAGAAGGATGGCTTTAAGAAATTAAACTTAAGAGTTTGATTCTGGCTCAGGACGAACGCTGGCGGCGTGCTTAACACATGCAAGTTGAACGTGATAAGAGAGCTTGCTCTCTTTGAAAGTAGCGGACGGGTGAGTAACGCGTGGGTAATCTGCCTCTATCTGGGGAATAACACATAGAAATGTGTGCTAATACCGCATATAATCCTTTTGTGGCATCACAGTTGGATGAAAGATTTATCGGATAGAGATGAGCCCGCGTCCCATTAGATAGTTGGTGAGGTAACGGCCCACCAAGTCGACGATGGGTAGCCGACCTGAGAGGGTGATCGGCCACATTGGAACTGAGACACGGTCCAGACTCCTACGGGAGGCAGCAGTGGGGAATATTGGGCAATGGGCGCAAGCCTGACCCAGCAACGCCGCGTGAAGGAAGAAGG
>JAZTYT010000157.1:0-1743 GCA_045637045.1 Christensenellaceae bacterium
TTGAATACGGCAAGGATATAATAATTATTGATGCAGGGCTTACGTTTCCTTCACAGGACATGCCTGGTATCGACCTTGTTATACCCGATATTTCATACCTGACTGCTAATAAGGATAGAGTCAAAGGTATTATACTAACGCACGGTCACGAAGACCATATTGGCGCTATTTCTTATATCCTTAAGGATATAAACGCACCAATTTACGGCACTAAAATGACTCTTGCGCTCGTTGAAACAAAGCTTGCTGAATTTAAAATCAGCAATAAAGCCTTAAAAAAGGTGAGACCACGCGACCGTATTAACCTTGGTTGCTTTTCGATTGAGTTTATCAACGTAAATCACTCAATCGCAGGCGCGTGCGCTTTAGCAATAACTACGCCAGTTGGCGTTGTGGTCCATTCAGGCGATTTCAAGATTGATATGACGCCGATAAACGGCAATATGATGGATTTTACGCGCTTATCTGAAATTGGTAAAAAGGGCGTTTTGCTTTTATTGTGCGAATCAACTAACGTCGAAAGACCAGGTTATACGATGAGTGAGCACGTCGTTGGGCAAACGCTTGAAAGGCTATTCCTTGCCAACGCAAAGCGTAGAATTATAATTGCAACCTTTTCTTCAAATATTTATAGGCTACAGCAAATTTTCAATATTGCTTACCAAAACAAGCGTAAAGTTGCAATTTCAGGCAGAAGTATGCTAAACGTAGTTGAAGCAGCCGTTAAAATTGGTGAGCTTAATATCCCACAAGGCATTTTAATTGATATTGAAAAGATTAAAAACGTGCCTGATAAAGACCTTGTAGTTATTTCGACGGGCTCGCAAGGGGAAGCAATGTCGGTTTTAACGCGTATGGCTTCCGATTCTTACCCACAGCTTACAATTACGCAAAACGACACGATAATTATTTCGGCTAGCCCAATACCAGGCAACGAAAAGTCAATTTACGACGTTATAAATAATCTTTACCGTAAGGGTGCTGAAGTGGTGTATGAAGCCATTGAAAATATTCACGTTTCAGGGCACGCTTGTCAGGAAGAATTAAAAATTTTCCACTCCCTTATTAAACCAAAGTTTTTTATACCAATCCACGGCGAATACCGTCACTTGAAAAAACACACCTTGCTTGCAAAAGAGCTTGGTATGAAGGATTATCAAATGATAATCCCAGATATTGGCGATACGGTAGTTTTAAACGGCCGTTCAATGCGCTTTGGCGATAAAGTACCTGCAGGCTCACGCTTTGTTGACGGCTTGCAGATTGACGACACCAATATTTACGTAAGAGATAGACGTCATCTTGCCGAAGAAGGCTTGATTATTGCGCTTTGTTGCGTTTCGTCTGAAAGTGGCGAGCTTTTGCAAAAGCCAGATATTATCTCTAAAGGCGTTGTTTTATCCGACGTACAAACTGAAGCAATAAGAGATATTGTTACTAAAACGATTTGTAGCTTCAACCTTAATAAAATTGGCGATAAACGTGAAGTTAAGAACAAGATTAGATCTGCAATACGAACTTTCGTTATCAAAAAAACCAAGAATAACCCTATGATTTTACCTGTAATCACACAAGTATAATGAAATTTTCAGAAACGATAGAGCCAAACGTACCTGACAAGGTTATTAAGCTTTCTAAACAAATTAAATCTGAAGGCATACCAACGGTTTTGCCCATTACGCTCAACGAACTTTTGCTAATCCTTTCAATTAAACAGCCTAAAACTATTTAAGTCGGATCGTA
>JAZTYT010000158.1:0-11830 GCA_045637045.1 Christensenellaceae bacterium
TGCCTAAACAAATTTCCTTGTCAAAATTGCGTAGCTACGACGCTATCGTTACGATGACAGATAGCGCTTTGGCGCACTTAAAGTCTTTGGGCTATAAACGCGTTTATTCTATCAATCAACTGACCAAAACAGGCGACGTTAGCGACCCTTACGGGCTTGATATTCAAGCTTACCGTAATTGTTTTAAGCATTTAAACGTAGCCTGCGATATTATGATAGATTTACTTAAAAGGGGATAGTATGAAAATTGCAATCGGCGCTGACCACGCTGGGTATGAAGTAAAGGAACAGCTTA
The DNA here is from genome assembly GCA_045637045.1 of Christensenellaceae bacterium. Taxonomy (GTDB): domain Bacteria; phylum Bacillota; class Clostridia; order Christensenellales; family Borkfalkiaceae; genus UBA4636. The sequence continues at coordinate 296 of JAZTYT010000158.1, forward strand.
AGAATTATCTTAAGGAAAAAGGGTATCAGGTTGCTGATTTTGGCACTTATTCAACGGCAAGCTGTGATTACCCTGACTATGCTTTTGCAACTGCTAAAGCCGTTGCCGACGGTCATTGCGAAAGGGCAATACTGATTTGTGGCACGGGTATTGGCGTAAGCATTTGCGCTAACAAAGTTAAAGGGGTAAGATGCGCCCTCTGTCACAACTTATTCACTGCAAAAACCTGCCGTGAGCATAACGACGCAAACTGTATTGCAATGGGTGCAAGGATAGTTCCTATGGACACTGTTTTTGCTATGACCGACGCCTTTTTAACAACTGATTTTCTTGGTGAAAGGCATCAAAAACGTGTTGACAAATTGAGTAAATACGAAGGCTAATTTATAACTGAAGAAAGTTATCACACAAAGTTTTGGCTTAACAAAATTTGGCGTGTTGTAACAAAAAATAAACGATTAAAATTTTATGGAGAATAAATATGAGTAAGTTCACGGTAGTAAATCATCCACTTATTTCGCATAAGCTTTCAATTATGCGTCAAACCGAAACAAGCACTAAAGATTTCCGTACCTTATTAGATGAAATTTCATTACTTATGGCATACGAAGTAACACGTGATTTGCCACTTAACGAAATTACAATCCAAACCCCAATGTGCCAAACAAAGGCTTACGAGCTTTCTGGTAGAGCCATTGGTATTATCCCTATTTTAAGGGCTGGGCTTGGTATGGTTAACGGTATTTTAACGCTTGTACCTAACGCTAAAGTTGGTCATATTGGTTTGTACCGTGACCCGGAAACCCATCAACCTGTTGAATACTATTGCAAGCTTCCACAAGACGCAACCGAAAGACGCTTAATCGTAGTTGACCCAATGCTTGCAACGGGTGGTAGCGCAGTTGCTGCTATCGGCTTTTTAAAGCAAAGGGGTTGTAGCGATATCAAATTAATGTGCCTTATTGCTGCACCAGAAGGCGTTAAGGCTGTACAGGAAGCACATCCTGACGTTGATATTTACGTTGCAGCGCTTGACGATCATTTAAACGAACACGCATACATCATTCCTGGTCTTGGCGACGCAGGTGATAGAATTTTTGGTACGAAATAATCATATTACGAAGTTTTAGTACATAAAAATTTAAGGTGAATATGGAAAAAGTTAAATTAGCAGTTATACCAGTTGCTGGTTACGGCACAAGGTTTTTGCCTTTTACGAAAGCAGTCCCAAAGCCTATGCTCCCCATTTTAAATAGGCCTGCTATCGAAATTATAGCGCAAGAAGCCGCTGACAGTGGCATTGAAGAAATCGTTTTTGTCGTTGGACACAAAAAGGAAATTTTGCAAGACCATTTCAGCGTCTGTCCCGACCTTGAAGCCGTTTTGCAAAAGGGTAATAAATTAGAGTTTTTAAAGGCCGTAAAGTTCCCCGAAACTATCGCAAGGGTTCATTTTGTCGTTCAGCAAAAGCAACGTGGCACGGCAGACGCGATAATGGCGGCTGAAAGCTTTATCGGTAACAGACCTTTTGCCGTTTTATTTGGCGACGACGTTATGTATAACGCCCAAAAGCCGGTTTTAAAGCAACTAATCGAGCTTTACGATAAAACCCAAAAAACCGTCATTGGCGTAAAAACCGTTCCGCACGAAGACGTGCCCAAATACGCTTCGGTTGAGTTTGATAGCCAAAACGGAAGAGAATATCACGTTACGACAATAACCGAAAAGCCACCAATCGAGCTTGTTAAAAGCGACATTTCACCACTCGGTAGATACGTTTGCACGCCAAATATGGTTGAAATTATGCGTAACCTTAAGCCTGGCGCAGGTGGAGAATATCAGCTTACCGACGCGCTTGATATCGAAGCAAGAACAAACGGCGCTTACGCATACGAGTTTGAAGGTATACGCTACGATATGGGTGATAGATTAGGCTACTTAAAAGCAAACGTTGAGTTTGGTTTGCGTGATGAAAAGCTTTCAAAAGACTTTTTGGCATACCTTAAGGAATTGGTTAAAGATTAATTTTTATAATAAAAATTACGCCCCCAGGCACAGTTTAGGGGGCGTTATTTATTTTTTTGGCGAAAAAGTGTGTTTATTTTAGGAAAATTACAAAAAAAGGACATATTTTTTGCAAAAGGGTATTTACATTTTTCAATTTAATGTTATAATATAATTGAATATAAATATTAAGTAAGTAATAAGGTTGTTGGTTTAATGATTTGTCCCGTTTGTTTTAAAGAAGAAGCCACTGAAACGGTCACGCGCGAGTTCGTTGGTGGGCGTATCGAAGGCAGGGTTTGTGCAGGCTGTGTCCAGCACGCCCAATCTCTTACTGCAAGCGGGTTTTATACTATATTCGTTCAACAACAGGAAAAGCGTTGCCGTCGTTGTGGTAGAAGCCTAAACGAGATTATGCAAACGCTTTTGGTGGGCTGTCCCCATTGTTATACCGAGTTTAACAAACAGCTTTCACCCCTTATTGACACACTTCAGCGCAGGGGGTAGTTGATGAATACAGACGTAATTATTTCAACGCGTATTCGCTTTGCCCGTAACCTTGCTGAATTTAACTTTCCCGAGCTTATTTTTAACACCCCAGCAGAGCAAACCATAATAAACAAGGTTTTTGGTGTTTTAGAGCGCGTTGGTCACTTTAAGTATTACTTTATGAATAAGTTAACCAAAGCGCAAAAATCATCCTTCGTTGAAAAATACGTGATATCGACAAGGCTTGCAATCTCTCCCCACGGCGCAGTTGCACTTTCAGACGACGGGCTTTTGTCGGTTATGGTTAACGAAGAAGACCACTTGCGCGAGCAGTGTATGGTAAAGGGGCTTGACTTTGAAGGGTGTTTACAAAGGATATCTAAGCTGGATAAAATTTTAGGCACAAATTGTTGCTTTGCATCAAGGGGTGGCTTTCATTATACGGCTTGCCCAACCAATCTCGGCACGGGTATGCGCGCGTCGCTTATGCTGTTTTTACCAATGCTTACTAAAAACGGGCGCATAAGTGAAATTGCTGAAGAAGCCAGCAAGCAAGGTATTACTATACGTGGCGCGTTAGGTGAAGGCAGTTATGCCGACGGTTATTATTATCAGGTAAGCAACGCCGTAACCATTGGTAACGTACAAGACCTTATTAAAAACGTACAGGATTTTGCTTTGGCAATATGCGATGAAGAAAACGAGCTTCGTCAACGTCAATTCACCATTGCGCCGGCGCAAACCAAGGACACGTGCTTACGCGCGTTAGGGGTTTTAACCCACTCTGCAGTTTTACCTTACGCAGAGTTTTGCGAGCTTATCAGTCGCGTTAAGCTTGGTATATCTTTAGGATTTATTTACTGCGATAATCCTATGCAGATTGACGACTTAACCGTAACTGCGCGCACTAACACCTTAAAGCTCAACCTACCTGGCTACGAGCATTACGATGAAGACGAGCAACGCGCAATTTATATTAAAAAGGCGTTAAAGGCGTTAGGTTGCGCCGAAATAGAAAATCAAAATTAACATCAATAGAGTTTTAGTTTAAATATGGCAAATTATTCGACTACAAAAACAACCAGCGCATTTCAAAATATATTCAGGTGCGCGGTTAATAGGGCTGAAAGGTACGGCGTGGTTTACGTTGCTACCGAGTTTTTGCTTGGCGCATTTTACGATACGGACAACTCTTGCAAGGCCGTTTTAAAGCGTTATGGCGCAAGTAAGGAATTAGTCGATATAAAAATTCGTGAAAACGTAGATGCTTCTTATGACAAAAAGGGGTTTACTACGTCGGTTAAAACCGTTTCAGGGTATGCTGAAGATTTAGCAATCCAGTATAAATGCCCGTTCGTTGCGCCGGAACATTTATTGCTTGCAATACTTTCAACGTCTTGCATTGCAAGAAACATCGTTGCAGGGCTTGTTCCAAACTTTAACGGCTTGGTTAATGAAATCAGGCAAATGGTAACCGATTTAACCAATTCAGCATTACAACGCGCCAAAGCAACCCAAGAACCACAAGAAGAAAAGCCGATTATCCCACGTGGCAGGATAATAAATCACTATACCAATCAATCAAACGCAGGTGACGTTGACGGTGAAGAGCCTGAAAACGTATTATTGCAGTTTGCAGTTGACCTTACAGAAAAGGCAAGGCTTAATCGTTTAGACCCTGTTATTGGTCGCGACAAAGAGATTGACAGGGTAATTCAAACCCTTTCAAGAAGACACAAAAGCAATCCGCTTTTAATCGGTGAGCCGGGTGTTGGTAAAAGTGCCGTTATCGAAGGTTTAGCCCAACGCATCGTTAGTGGCGCAGTGCCCGATTCATTATTGGGCAAAAGGCTGTATTCCCTTGATATAGCAAGCATTATTGCAGGCGCAAAATTTAAAGGTCAGTTTGAAGAAAGGCTTAAATCGGCGATAGATTACGTTAAGAGTAGTGGTAACGTTATACTTTTCATTGACGAAATCCATACAATCGTAAACACGGGTGACGGTATGGGCACTGGCGATATCTTAAAGCCCGAGCTTGCGCGTGGCGATTTACAGGTAATCGGAGCAACAACCACTTCAGAATACGTTAAGTATATCGAAAAAGACCCTGCATTGGAAAGGCGCTTCCACGTAATCACACTTGACCCGCCAAGCCCTGAAGACTGTATCAAGATTTTAGAAGGCTTGCGTGATAAATTTGAAGCCCACCACGGTGTGGCTATTACCGATTCAGCCATCAAGGCGGCGGTTGAATTAAGCCAAAGGTATATCCCAGATAGATTTTTACCCGATAAAGCAATCGACCTTATCGACGAAGCCGCAGCAAGGGAACGTATGCTCGTTGACTCGCCGTCAACCATTTTAACAAGCAAAAAACGCCAACTACAACAGCTTGAAGCCGACAAAATGTATTCGGAAATCCAAGGTAGCGCGTTAAACGAATTAGATAAAAAGATTTCGCAGGTCCAAGCCGAAATTCAAGAAGTTTTGCGCTGTGAAGATAAGGTTAGAAAATACGACAGGTCGTTTATTGACGAAGAGAATATCGCAAAAGCAATCAGCGAAATGACGGGTATTCCCGTAAGCAGGCTAACCGAATCACAAGAACAAAAGCTTAAAAACCTTGAAAAGATATTAGCAAAACGCTTAATCGGTCAGGAAGAAGCAGTCAAAGCCGTTGCGTCAACTATTCGCCGTGCAAGAACGGTTATGAAAGACCCTAATAAACCGGGTGGTTCATTTATCTTTGTTGGTCCGACCGGCGTTGGTAAAACCGAGCTTTCTAAAGCGCTTGCCGAAGCATTGTTTGGCGATCAGGATTCGCTCATCCGTATTGATATGAGCGAATATATGGAATCAGCAAGCGTTTCAAGGCTTATCGGCGCGCCACCGGGCTACGTTGGTTACGGTGAAGAAAGCCAGCTTGCCGACAAGGTAAGGCGCAAACCTTACTCGGTTGTCTTGTTTGACGAAATCGAAAAGGCTTGTTCCGACGTTTTCAATATTATGCTACAAATACTTGACGACGGGCGTTTGACCGATGGTAAGGGCCACACCGTTGACTTTAAAAATACCATTATTATTTTAACGTCAAACGAAGGCGCGTCGCTTGTCGGTGCTAAAAAATCGTCAATAGGCTTTGGTCAGGAGCAAAACCAAGCCGAAAACGAGAGAGAAATAATCTTAAACGCATTAAAAAAGAAATTCCGTCCAGAATTTTTAAATCGTATCGAAGATATAGTCGTCTTCCGTAAATTATCCCGTGAGGAATGCGGAAAAATTATGGACTTAACCTTTGATTCTCTACGCAAGAGACTTAGCGCAATGCAGGTTTCCTTGGTGGTAAGCGATTCTGCAAAGGAATTATTGTTAGATAAAGGCTATAGCCCTGAATACGGTGCGCGCGAATTAAAGCGTGCAATAACTCATCACGTTGAAAATCAGCTTTCATCGTTGATAATCTCTAAAGATGTGAAGCAGGGCAATCAAGTTAAGCTTATTAACGATAACGGCGAAATTGATTTTGTTATCAAATAAGCCACGTTGTCGGTTTAGCTTAACGCATTAACTAAAAAATAAGGAGAATATATATGAGAATTGAAATTGTTGCCAAAAACTATCAAGTAAAAGATCAGCTTCAAGAAGTAATTGAAAAGAAGGTAGCGCGCCTTGATAAATATTTTGAAGAAGACGCGCATTGCCGTATTTACCTTAAGGTTGAAAAACGCGACAGCAAAATGGAGCTTGCAATCAATTATAAGGGCGCTTTTATCCGTGCTGAAGCAAAGGGCGATAATTTTTATGATACGATAGACGTTTTATTACCAAAAATTGAACGCCAAATTTATAAATATCGTTCCAAGTTTGAAGCAAAATTGCGCGCAGGTGCGTTGAAGCAGGAAATGATTTTTGAAGAAAAAATCGAAAACGACTTCAAGCTTGTTAAAACTAAAAAATTTGAGCTTAGCCCAATGTCTTTGGACGAAGCAATTGAAGAATTTGAACTCACTGGTCATAGCTTCTTCGTTTACTACGATAAGGATAGCGAAAAGACTAAAGTTTTATATCTTCGTGACGACGGAAACATCGGGCTTATCGACCCCGTTATTAGATAAAAAGCAGATAAATTTCAATTATTTTTAACTTAACTATTAATTAGTTGTTCGGGCTGTCGCCAAAGCGACAGCCCGAAGCAAAGTTATATTTAAGCCGTGAAATTTAGATATAACGTAATGTGTTTTGTTATTTTAAATAATGTATTATTTAAATTTCGTGTAGGTAGTTTATGCAAGCTGGTGTATCAACTGCAAGTTTATTTTTAAGAGAAACAAACGAAGACGCTTTAGTCGTATTAAATAAAATTGACGCTAAAGTCGTTGAAATATTTTTAGAGTCCTTTTGCGAATACACCGATGATTTTGCAAGCCTTTTAAAATCGCGCCTTAATAACCTTAAGGTTCACTCCGTGCACACCCTTAACACTCATTTTGAGCCCGAGTTATTTTCATTAAACGATAGGGCGTATCAGGATGCGCATAAGACCTTTTTAAACGTTTTATCGGTTGCAAAAATACTCGACGCTAAAAACTACACCTTTCACGGTCAAATACGTTTAAAACGCAACGCAAAGGCCTTTAACAATTACGCCTATACAGGTGGCGTTTTTGATAAGTTATCCCGCGAAGCAAAGGAATTTGGCGTTAATTTGTGTTTGGAAAACGTTGAATGGGCAATTTATTCCCCAGCAGGATACTTTTCACAAATAAAGCCTTACGCCAAAAAACTTTCAACCTGTCTTGATATTAAGCAGGCAAGATTAGCAGGCTTTGATTACAAAGACTACCTTGCTGAAATGCAGGGCACTTTAAAAACCGTGCATATATCCGATTACGACGCTGACGGTAAAATACTTTTACCGGGCAAGGGGATATTTGATTTTAAAAAGCTTATATCAGACCTTAACGATGCAAAATACGACGGGCCACTTATTATCGAAGTCTATAAAGATAGCTTTAAAGACCTTGAAGAAGTCGGTGAGTCGCTGGAATATATAAGAAAATTGATAAAAGAAGGATAATATAATGACAAGACAAAAAAGCCAAGATTTACGCTTAAGATTTGACTTTAACAACATGATGTCCGAATACGTTGGCAAGGAACAGGGTATAACCAAAGCCCAACTAAAGGACAGCCGTGAGCTTTGTAAAAACGCTTTTGAAAGGGTACAAAAAAACCGTGGCAAAGATATGATGGGCTGGACTGAATTACCTTATAACCAAGACCAGGTTGTTGCTGATATTTTAGAAACTGCTAAACAGGTAAGAAAATCCTGCAAATATTTCGTAGTTTTAGGTATTGGCGGAAGCGCTTTAGGCCCAATCGCAGTATTTCAGGCGTTAAAGCATTTACATTACAACGACTTAAAGGATAAAGCGCGCAAAGGCCCTAAATTTTACGTTGAAGACAACGTTGACCCTGAAAGAATGCTTGCGCTTTTTGACGTTATCGAGCCTGAAAAGACAATCTTTAACGTAATAACCAAGAGTGGTTCAACAAGCGAAACTATGTCCCAATACCTTATTATTTGGGATATGTTAAAGCAAAAATTTGGCGACAAGGCAAAAGACCACGTTATCGCAACAACGTCGATGAATAGCGGTAACTTAATCAAGATTGCTAAAACCGAAGGCTTAAAAACCTTCTATATCCCTGACGGTGTTGGCGGAAGATTTTCAGAGCTTTGCCCCGTTGGTTTATTGCCAGCTGCAGTTTTAGGTATCGACGTTAAAAAGATGCTTAAGGGCGCTGCGTATATCGATAAGGTTTGCAATAAGCCCGACTACACCAAAAACCCTGCAATGGCTTTTGCAATTTTGCAATACCTTGCGTTTAACCAAGGTAAAAACGTTTCGGTTATGATGCCTTATGCCGATAGCTTAAAGTATATGGCAGACTGGTATTGTCAGCTTTGGGCTGAAAGTTTAGGTAAAGCTGTTAAAAAGGACGGTAGCCCAGCCTTCGTTGGTCAAACGCCAGTTAAATCGTTAGGCGTAACCGACCAACACAGCCAAGTTCAGCTTTACACCGAAGGCCCGTTTGACAAGGTTGTAACCTTTATTGCTGTTGACGGCTATCGTGGTAACGTCGTTATCCCAGACGGTTGTGAAGAATTCCCAAACGTAAACTTCCTTTGTGGACACACGTTAAACTCGCTTATCGACACCGAGCGCCGTGCAACCGAATACGCGCTTACCAAAAAGCAAAGATTAAACAACACTATTTATCTTCCTGTTGTTAACGAATTTACTTTAGGTCAATTAATGTTTATGCTTGAACTTGCTACGGCTTACATTGGCGAAATGTTCGGTATTGATACTTACGACCAACCGGGCGTTGAAGAAGGTAAAAACGCAACTTACGCTATGTTCGGCAGAAAGGGCTATGAAGAAAAACGTAAGGAATTACAATCAGCACCAAAGGCAAGCAAGGAATACGTTTGCTAAAGATTAACTCAATCTTTTATATATAATAAGGATAACGCTATGAAAAAATTTATTTTACAAATTATGATAGTTTTATTTGCTATCTTTATGATAGCCTGTGAAACCGCGCCTGAAGACTATTATACGCCAATATCGCCATCGTCAAGTGGTTCAAGCGTGGTTGACCCAGGCTCTAACAACGACTCGGGGTCAAGTTCTTCAAGTAGTTCTTCGAGTTCTTCAAGCTCAAGTTCTTCAAGCTCAAGTTCATCAAGTTCAAGTTCTTCAAGCTCAAGTTCTTCTAACACGACTACGCCTGATTACACCGAAAAGGAATTAGAAACCATCAAGCAGGCTGATAACGCAATTACTTGGCAAATTCCTAACGTTGGTGGCTGGGATAAGGACTTTGAAGGTCATATCAAAAAAGCGCGTACGACTGAAAAGTACAACGCAAAGAGTGGTTGGACGGCAAAGGGTGGCGGTTACCTTGGCATGATTGACAACGGCGCTACTTATAGCCATATGGAGCTTATTGCAAACGCATACCAAATCACGAAGGACGCTAAATATAAAGAAAGCTTTGATTTTGCTTTGCAGTTTATCAAAAATCTTCAAACGCCAAACGGTGGCTTTGCGCAGGTTTATCCTAAACGTGGTAATTATTCCGATTACGTTACGCTTAACGACGACGCAATGGTCAACGTAATGTATATGCTTGAAAAGATTTACAATAACAACGCGCCTTATACCGATATGTTAACCCAAACTGAACGCGCTGAAGTTAAAGCAATGTACGATAATGGTATAGATTTCTTCCTTAAATCGCAAATTCTTGTAAATGGCGTTAAAACAGGTTGGTGCGCACAGCACAACACAACCACTTACGAGCCAGTTGGTGGTCGTGAATACGAAAGACCTTCAATCAGCGGTAAGGAAAGTATGAGTGTTATTTATATTCTCATCAATCACGAATCACAAGAGTGTAAGGACGCCGCTTTAGCTTCTTTAAGATGGTTTGATTCAGTCAAACTCGTTGATAGGGCGTACGATTCAAACGGTGTTGTAAACTCTGAAACAGGCAAGAAAGAATATATCTATTACAAGCAAGGCAAAAACCTTTGGTATAGATTCTACGACTTGCAGGGTAACGGTTTCTTTTCAGATTTTAAAACTAATAGTAAATGGTCGTCGTGTAACGGTTATTTCTATGATATAACCGAAATCAGCGCTGAACGTCGTACGGGTTATGCTTGGATGGGCACTTGGCCACAAAACTACATTAAAAAATATCTTAAATAATTAATTTAAGCAATACAAAAAAGCCACGCAACAAACAAAATGCGTGGCTTTTAAAGTATTGATTTTACTTTTTAACGTCTTTTATTAAAAAGGCGTGATGATTTATAAAGCCTTGTGCTTTGGATAAAAAAATACTCAAGACAAAAGCCTTGAGTATTTTTTGGTGTCGAGGATGAGACTTGAACTCACACGGGTGAACCATACGCCCCTCAAACGTACGCGTGTGCCGATTCCGCCACCCCGACGTAAATTTTTTGCTAAAATCATCAGCAAGCGTTAATATTTTACTATTTAATTAAAATGTTGTCAACAAATTTTACTAAAAAAATTGATAATTTTAATATTTTATGCTAATATATATTTGTCGAACTTAAATTTTTACTTTAAGAGATTGTTTTTTACGAACAATTATCTATTTGTGCAGTATATTATGCAAACTTTAGACGATAATCAAATTACATCAACTGAACAAACTGAAGAAACCACTGCTACTGAAGTCGATACATCTCAGTCTGAGAATCTTGATGCCAACGCGCAATCCGTCGAAGGCAAGCAAGAAGAAGTAGTTATGCCAAAGCTTAGTGGATGTCAAACCAAACAGTACGATTCAAAATATCGCAAAGTTCTTATTTTTAGCGCTTTAGGTATCGTGCTTTCTCCATTTGTAATAATCGGGTTAGTTTTTGCCGTTTTCGGCTTAATGAGTTCACGTAATCAACTTACGTTATTAAAGATGGATAACGCAAAACCAAGTCAAACAGTTTTGTGGGCGTTTTGGCTTGGGGTTACGGGCATAATAGTAAACGCAGGCGTATTACTATTTTATATTCTATTTGCAATATTATAAAGGCTTAAGTTTAGGTTTAAAAAGCAAAACTATACGCATAATAAGTATATAATGCTTGATAAACGTACTGCAACACTACTTAAAATTATAAATCAAAAATGCGCGCAGGGTAGCTATCGCGTTGTTAATATTAACGACTTAATTGATAGCTTTCCGCAAGAATTTGGCGCTGACGTTGACTTGATTAAGCAAAGCGTACAAAGCCTTTCTTACGGTGGCTTTATTAGCGTTAGGTTTGATCGTGACGGGGAATACTGTTTAGCACCAACGCCAAAAGGCAGACTTTATTCTGAAGAAACTTTAGTTACGCCTTTACCACAAAAAAGCCCGATAAAAGTCGGAGGCCAAGCGGTCTTAGGAAGACAACATCATTTTTCAACTCCTTGGCTCACAGAACGACATGGCTAC
>JAZTYT010000159.1:0-11837 GCA_045637045.1 Christensenellaceae bacterium
AAAATGCAGCTTTTGCCGCTTGGCTTAACGCTGACGATCGCAGGCAGCGTACGGGAAATTCCCCTTTCGCCAAGTCTTGAAATGTTCGTCGTGCTGCTCCTATTAGAAACGTTAAAAGAAGCAAGTATCCGTATGCCCAAATACGTGGGTATGGCGCTTTCTATCGTGGGCGCGCTCGTATTGGGTGATACGGCTGTAAGAGCAGGTATCGTTTCCACGCCAACCATTATGATTATGGCCCTTTCTGGTATTAGCCTTTACACCGTGCCGGAGCTTGTTGACTCTATGTCCTTTTTGCGCCTTCTTTATTTAATGGTGGCAGGCTCTATAGGTGGTTACGGCCTTATTTTGCTTACGTGCTATATAATAATTTATCTTTCAGCGCTTGAAAACTTTGACGTACCCGTGCTTGCACCCTTTATACCGCTTACCAAGGAAGACTTGAAGGATTCCGTACTGATGACCTTCTTAAGGGATATGAAAAAACGCCCTAAAACTTTAAAGCCAAAGGATAAGGTGAGAATTAAAAATGATAAGTCATAATCAAAAAAATATGCTAAAGTTAAGGCAAATTTGCTTTATATTTTTAGCGCTTACACCCGTTACGAAAATTTCACTTTTAATGTCGGTTACGGCAAGCCTTTTAGAAGAACAGCTTTGGGTGGGCGCAATTATTAATTTTGCGCTTGACTATCTGGTTCTTCTTGCCATTTTACGCTTTAGTAATAAGCACGAAAACACACCCTTGTATAACGTTTTGGAAAACACTTTTTCACAACGCTTTGCAAAAGCAACCTTTCTCCTTTACGCCGTGTTTTTCTTTATAAAATCAACAATCCCACTTTTAGAGCAACAAGACTACGTGCAAAACACCCTTTATGAAACCACGCCAACCGTGCTTGTGTTTTTACCGTTTTTTGCAGTAAGCTTTTTTGCCGCGCTAAAGCCAATTAAAATTTTAGGCAGATGCGCCGATATTTCAGTTTGGTTTACCCTTTCAGGGCTATTATTAGTGTTTTTCTTAAGCGCACCCATCTGTAAGTTCTCAAGACTGCTTCCAATTATACAAAAACCGACCTATAGGTTGATTAAAGGCCCTTTTTCAACAATCGTCTGGTATTCGGACGCAAGCTATATGTTAGTCTTTTTAGGGCACTTTCACAAGGAAAAAAAGCAAACCTTAAAGCTTGGCTTAAGCTACCTTGCAGGCGCGCTTTCAATCGTTTTGTTGTCCGTTATTTTTTACGGTGTTTTCGGGCCGATTGCAAAAACAAGGTTTTGGGCTATACCGGAGCTTACTATATTTTCAATCGCAATCGCAAACGCAACCCGCTTTGATTATATTGCTATTTTCCTTTTATTGTTTTCGCAGGTTTTTGCAATAATACTACCTATCTTTTTATGCGTTAAATGTTTGGAAACCGCTTTCAATATTAAAAACGCGATGATACCCACAATTATCGTTAACACCCTGCTGTTTGTTTTTTTAATAGTGTTTTCAAACATGCTTTTCAGGGTGTTTAACGTTTTAGTTAACGTGCTTGGGTGGATATTTATCGTATGCGGTTATCTTTTACCGTTTTTACTTCTTCTTATACCAAAGGGGGATAATTATGCGCGGGTTAAGACATAAAACCATTATCCTTTTGTGTATTATTTTGGCCGTTTTATACTTTTCTTCGGACTTTGCGCTTATCGACATTGAAGACACGGCAATCATCGTTGCAATCGGCGTTGACAAAACCGACGAAGGTTATGAGATAAGCGCTCAAATAGGTCTGCCACAGGCAACCCAGCAAACGTCCGACAATAACGACACTATAATTTCAGCCAAGGGTAAAACCATAATGGACGCAGTTGAGATTTTAGGCACGCAAACAGGCTGGCACCCAAAGCTTGCCTTTTGTAACCTTATTATTTTAGGTAAGGATTTTGAAGGTCAGGATATAACACCGCTCATTGATAATATGCTTGCATCAGAAAAAATACAAAACTCTGCCCTTCTGGCTTTCACCAAAAGCACCGCAAAGGAAGTTTTAACAGCCGTTACTCCACTTGACGCAATATCATCCTTTGCCATACAAAAAATACTTTTAAAAAATGACCGCACACTATCCACCGTTGCCGATACCAATATAAAAAACTTTTCCATTTTGAACCACGGTAGGGGCAACTGGGGTTATATGCCCGTGATAACTATGGTTAAAGGCTCAATCAAGGGCGAAGAATCAGGTGGGGCAGGCAAAACTTCTGACTATTCAGATAAAACCACCCTGCTTTTAAATCAAAATTACCACAATAATCGACCTATAGCCCCACTTTCAGATAAAAATACTCCTTTTATCGGTTCAAACATTGCAACCCTTGAAAGTGGTGGCAGTGGTGCTGAAAAAGCTGGTGGTCAAGGTGGCCAAGGCGGAAAAAAGGACAACGTAGTATTTGACGCATCTTATACGGCATTATTTTCACAGGGCAAGTTAGTTGATTATCTTAATGCCGAAGAAACAATTTGCTACAATCTTTTAAACTCCCCTGCCGACCAAATTTTGCTTGAAGCAAAGATAGATGACAGCGTAATTATGCTTGAAGTTTTTTCAAGCCGACATAAGGTTTCCGTCCATTACGGCGCTTACCCTACTATTAAGCTAAAGCTTGATTTATCGGTTAGGTTTTCAGACTCAACTACCGATATCAACGGTGAAGCTTTAGGCCGTCAGGCAAGCGTGCCTGAAGAATATTTACAAAGCTTGCAACAAAGCCTTGTATCCACCCTAACCAAAATGAGCGAGCGAGTTTATAAAAAGGGCGTTGACCTTTTTGACGCACGCGAACTGACCTATCGCCACTACCACAGGCAATATAACGACTTAAAAGATTTACCACTTGATAAGTTTGTAACGAAAATCGACGTTAAGGTTTCGTCAAAAGACTAACTTATCAAGCAAAAAAGCCTGAACGATTACAACGTTCAGGCTTTTTTTCGTTTTAGCACTTGCGCCCAGTTAGGTGACCTTCGGTGAGTAAGTTTTCAAAACCGTTTTGGCGTATTGCTTCGTAAACGGTTAAGGCAACCGAGTTTGACAAGTTAAGCGAACGCGCTTCGCCTATCATAGGTATTCTTAAGGTTTGTTCATAATATTTTTCCAACAACAATTCGTTAAGCCCGTGTGTTTCCTTGCCAAAGACAAGATAATCGCCGTCCTTAAAGCTTGCATCAGAATAAATCTTTTTACCCTTTGTTGAGAAAAAGTAAAAATTGTCACCCGTGAAAAATTGCAACAGCTCGTCAATGCTGTCGTAATATTTTATATCAAGCAAGTGCCAATAATCAAGACCTGCACGTTTTAATTGCTTGTCGGTTACTTCAAAGCCCAAAGGGCGCACCAAGTGTAGCGTAGAGCCTGTTGCAGAGCAGGTCCTTGCGATATTGCCCGTGTTTTGTGGAATTTCAGGCTCAACCAAAACGATGTTAAATTTCATAAGTGTATCCCCTTTAGTTACTGTAAGTGTGTATTATTTTTTGGCGCATTATCTTTTTTGTTGGGAGCAAAAACACGCCACTTTCCTTTTTAGACGCATAAATAAGCTTACCCCTTGGCGACGCGCTGACGCATCTATCGTTTGCAAGCGCCACACAAGAAAGCCCTGTTATGTAGCTTATCGTGGGTATTAAATTTGTTAGGCTGAAATCATAAATGTCGGCGTATGGGTTGATTATCAGCTCACTTTGACAAAGCGTAAGCGCTTTTAAGCAGTCGGGCTCGGCTACGTCTTTTGAAAGCGCAAAGCCAATTTTACCCACCGTGGTTTTAAGCACGCTGTATCCAAAAGACGGGGCTTCGGTTTTATCAAAGGGCGAAACTGCGTCAATAACCGATAACAGCTTACCGTCCTGAAACACCACGCAGGAGCGCCTTATACTGCCAAAGTTTTCCGACTTAACAGCGATAATCACGGGCGCGCTAAATCTTTTAGCAAACCTGCCCATACGGTAAATATTTTCATCGCCACCCGACAACTCCTTTTTATAGCAAAGTTGTGGGAACGCTTTACTTGAAACCAAAATAAGGTCAGCGTTTAAATAGGTTGGGTCAACGCTTTCACCCACCTTGCAAAAATAACCGATTTTTAAAGCTTCTTTCATACCGTATATTGTATGAAGCTTATCTTTTAATGGTTACAAAACAAGCTTATCTATAATTTGGCGAAGCTCATCTGTCGTAGTGGCTTCAAAGGCCTGTTGCTTATACTTTTTAGCATCGCGCTGACCTAACACGTAAAGCGCCATTTGCTTGCGCATAATAACAGCCACTCTTTCATCGCTAAATCTTGTCAAAAGTAGGTCTATATGCCTGTTAACAACATCTTTTTTGTTTTCAACCGTTACATCTTGAAGCTCTGAAAATAACCACGGCTTTGACAGTGCGCCACGGGCAAGCATAACACCGTCAGCCCCCGTTTTTCGCATACAAAGTTCAGCGTCTTCCGTGCTAAAAATATTGCCGTTTGCAATTACGGGTATTTTTAGCGCGCTTTTAATTTGAGCAATTTTATCGTAATCAATATCGCCACGATAGTAATCGTCACGGTATCTGCCGTGCACGGTAACCATACTTGCTCCAGCGTCTTCAACGGCCTTTGCTAAATCAAGCGCGGTAAAGTTTGGTCTTTGCGTGCCAAGGCGCATTTTAACCGTAATGGTTTTACCACTTTTAACGCACTCTTTAACGATAGCTTGGGCAAGCGCGATATTATCTAATAGCTTTGAGCCTTCGCCGTTATTGAAAACCTTTGGAACGGGACAGCCCATATTTATATCGACTATATCAAACTTTTCAAGGTCGTAGCTTTCACACGCACGGCGTAAAATTTCAGGCTCACATCCAAACAACTGCACAGCTTTTATGTACTCGTTATCGGCAGTCAATAAAAGGTCTTTAGTGTTTTGGTTGTTATAGGTTAACCCTTTTGCTGAAACCATTTCACTAAAGCAAAGCCCTGCACCAAGGTCGTAGCAAATTGACCTAAAGCTAAAGTCGGTAAACCCTGCAAGCGGTGCTAAAAATATGTTGTTTTTGGTCGATAATCGACCTATAGCAATACTTTTTGTTTCCATAGGGCAAATTAAAATTCGTTCATCTTTGCTTTTTTGTCAACGCTTTGCTCGTTAGTTTTTACCAAATTAACTTGCTTAAAAAACTCGATTAAATCATCCGTTGCGTTGTATGCTAAATCTTCAGCGCAAAACCCGTCAACGCTCAAAAGGTTTACAACGTAAACCAAAAGTTTTTTGTACTCTAATTCAAAGCCCTTATTATCCCCGTCAACCTTTGATAACACGCCTTTGATTTTATCAATCAATAAAGCCTTGTCGTTAAGGCTTGAATCAAAGCCCTTTATACGCTTTAAAGTCTTTTCAGCACGCAGTAGCGAAGGCAAGTTTTTAGGCACGTCGCCCACGTATTGGCTTGGGTTTTCTAAATTCTTTTCAACCTGCTTGTTTTTATTCCAAATGGTTAAAGCTTCGTCAGCGCTTTTTGCTTTATCGTCACCAAATACGTGGCTGTGGCGCATAATGAGTTTGTTGCAAATACCACTTAAAACGTCGCTTCCGTCGTAAAAGCCTTGCTCTTTAGAAAGAACGATATAAAACGCGCCTTGTAACAATAAATCGCCTGTTTCTTCGCAAATTTTTTCTTCGTCGCCCTTGTTGATTGCGTCAACCAATTCGTAGCTCTCTTCAATCAAGGTCTTTTTTAAACTCTCGCGCGTTTGCACCCTATCCCAAGGGCAACCGTTTTCACCACGCAAGATTTCAACGATTTTAACAAGGTCGTTAAAATCAAAGCGCTCACGCTTTTTAAGCTCTATTTCAGGGATAACAAGCGTGGTTGAATAATCGTAGTAATCAAACCCGTCAATCTCGTATAAACTAACGTATTTTAAGCGTTTATCGACATATAGGCCGACTTTTACTTCTTCACCGATAAGGCTTGCAAGCTTTAACTTCCATTCGGAAGCAAGTATTTGAGAGTCTAAATCATACACAACGAGTGGCAAACTGAACTTTTCAAAACTATCAAGCTGATAGGCCGAAACCGACGTGTAGCCCTTACCTGTTAACCCACAGCGCGAAACCATAGCGCCTGCCTTTGAAACGCCTTCAAACACCACGGCTTTTTTGTTGCGCTTTAAAAGCTTTTCGGCGCAAGTATCTTCCGACACAGCCCCGTCAACCAAATAACAAACGTCGCCCTGTTTTAAAAGCGCGTTTACTTCTTTGCAAATATTCTTGGTTAGGCTGTCAAAATTTTTGGATTTTTGATAGACGTAATCAAGGGCAATATAAGATATGCCCCAGCTTTTAAGCGTGGAAGCTGAAAGGGTGTTTTCAGTCCTTAACACGATGGTTTTTGCCTGCTTTAAGTGGTTGAAAGCGTTAAGCGAAATATCGCCTGCGTTAACGCCCAAACCGATAATTGTTAAGCCCATAATAAATTTTACGCCAAAGGCTAATTGGTTGCCTTGATACAGCGCGCACCTTTTGTAAATTTTCGTTCACATATAATATATAGCAAATTAAAAAAACTTGCAACAAAATAACATAAAATATCGCAAAACGCATTGCCGTAAACGTTTATTTTTGGGTTGGAAACAAGCAAGAGAATCCCACAAATTTTAACCAGCACGCCAACCACCATTGATAACGACGGAAAATACAATTTATCCTTTGCAATTAAAACGGAAGTCGTTGCCTGCATAATTGAAATGCCTATAATAGACGGCGTCGCCAAACGCAAAAGCTTAACCGTGGTATCTATCTGCCACCCGTTAAGCCCACCGAATAAAATACCGATTGCAAAAGGTCCTAAAATTAAGGTAACAGCCCCTGCAAGGCTTGAAAAAATAAAGGCGTAACCAATAAGCTTTTTATCAGCCCCACCGTCTTTTTGCTTGGCAATTATGGGTATTGCCGAAGTCGATAACCCAAACACCAAGCCCGTGCAAACGCCAATTATTGATTCCACCCCACCCGAGTATAAGCCGTATAATAAAACCGCGTCTTTTGTATAACCACTCATAAGCCTTACCACCAAAAAGCTATCAACCATACGCGACAGGGGTATCATCATCGAGCACAGCATCACGGGGAAGCTTATTTTTAGTATATCCCTAACAGACTTAAAACCACTCGTTTTCCCATTAAAATCCGCATTTAATCGACCTATAGGCTGGTTTTTAAAGTTTTTGAACGGCTTTTTAATAACCAGCAATACAACCAAATAAACGCACGCAAGGGCTTCGCTTATGCTTATCGCAACAAAGGCAAGTAGCGCGCCTTTTAAGGAATTTGCGTTAAGGGCTTTAATCAAATAAAGGCTAACGCCAACCTTTACTGCCTGCTCTATAATCTGGCTTAAAGACGTTGGCAGCATCTTTCTAAAGCCCTGAAAACAGCCCCTTATGGGTGCGATTATTGAAACGAAAAACACGGCGGGGGCAAGCGCAATATAGCAGGGCGCAAGGCTTAAATTACCCTGAATTTTAGCCAAAGGCTTACTAAATAATATCAACAAAAAAGTTAATATAAGCCCTATAATTGCAAAATAGGTTAAGGCTTTTTTAAAGGCAAAGCCGTCAATCCTGTCTTCTGCAATCCTTTTAGATATTGCCGTCGGCAACCCACTTGAAGACACGGTTAAAAGCATAAGATAAAGGGGAAACACCATTTGGTATATCCCCATTCCTTCAGCCCCAATCAAACCGATTAACGGTATGCGATAAACAGCCCCCAAGATTTTAGTTATCAGCGTGCCAACGCCCAAGATGAACGCGCCTTTTATTATTTTACTCATGCCTGTTTTGATAAAAAGTCGCACGCAAAAGACGCTAAGCTTAAGGTTTTGGCGTCGGCGTCTTGGTTTTTTGACATCATAATTATCGCGCCTATTAAATCACCGTTTGAAACGACTGGCATAATAATCTCCGTCTTAACTTCCTTAAGCTCGCCTTTAACAGGCCAAATTTGGTCTGAAACGTCGGTTATGATTTCAACCTTTCTCGCACGGATTTTATCAACCATTTTTTGAGAAAGGTTATTGCCTTCAAGCTCACGCGCCCAAGCCCCA
The DNA here is from genome assembly GCA_045637045.1 of Christensenellaceae bacterium. Classification (GTDB taxonomy): domain Bacteria; phylum Bacillota; class Clostridia; order Christensenellales; family Borkfalkiaceae; genus UBA4636. The sequence goes on from JAZTYT010000159.1 coordinate 8,130, forward strand.
CGCGCAGATAACACTACGTCTAAATCACACACAAGACTTGAAAAGTTGGTGGCGTCGTACAAGCTTTGCGCCAAGCTTTGCGCTAAATCGTCAAGTGCGCCAATGGGCGAATATTTTTTTAAAAGCAACTGCTCCTTTTCCGTGTAAATTTCCAACGGGTCGCCCTGGTTTAAACGCAAGGTCTTACGGATTTCCTTTGGGATAACCACCCTGCCAAGCTCGTCAATTCTTCTAACAATTCCTGTTTCCTTCATAATTCCCCCTAACCATAATTTGCCACGCGCTAAAAGTTTTATGCACTTTTTATAACTCGCCCTAAAAATCGGTAATTCACTTGCAAAAAAGAGTCTTTTTATCTTAAAATTTATACAATAAAAGCAAAAGCGTGGACAAGGGCGCGTTTCTATGCTAAAATAAAGCAGTTAATACGATTACTTTTAACAAGGGAGAACTATGAAGGAACTATCTAAAGAAGCTCTTGCAATAATTAAAAAAATGCAACAAAACGAGCTTAACGAAAGCATAATTTACGAAAAGATTGCAAAGTTTGCCAAGGGCGAAGAAAACAAAAAAACGCTTTTGCGTTTAGCTGGTGAAGAACGCGCGCATTATGAAATTTGGAAAAGATACACGGGCGTTGAAATGAAGCCTAAAAAGGCAAAAATAGCCAAATACACGCTTATAGCCCGACTTTTAGGGTTTACCTTTGCCGTTAAACTAATGGAGCGCGGTGAAGAAGTAGCACAGTCTAAATACGAGCTTTTATTAAATGAAGTACCTGAAAGCGCACACATTAGAGAGCAAGAAGAAGAACACGAAAAGGCGTTGCTTGATATTTTAGACGAAGAAAAGCTCCATTACGTTGGCAGTATGGTTTTGGGGCTATCTGACGCACTCGTAGAGCTTGCAGGCAGTCTTGCAGGGTTCACCTTTGCACTTGAAAACACCAAGCTTGTTGCACTTTCCGGGCTTATCGTTGGGATTTCAGCGACATTTTCAATGGCGTCAAGCGAGTTTTTATCGGCAAAAAGCGAAGGTAGAAAAGACGCTTTTAAATCGTGCGCCTACACGGGCATTGCTTATTTATTGACCGTTGTGGCACTTATCCTACCGTACATATTGATTTCCACCCCGATAATCGCTTTGGCAGTTATGATTGGTATAATCGTTTTGATTATCGCAGGGTTTACCTATTACACGTCGGTTGCACAGGACTTAAAGTTTGGCTCACGCTTTTTTGAAATGGCCGGCATCAGCATTGGCGTTGCAGTAATTTCCTTCGGCGTTGGCATCCTTGCAAAAATGCTTTTAGGCGTTGACATCTAATAAAAAACAAATAATTAAAGGATAGCATCAGCTATCCTTTTTTTCTAATCAACTTTTTAATTAAACGAAACGCCGTCAACGGTGGTTGTGCTTGGCGCGATATCGTAAGTTGCAGTTTTTAAAAACTTGGCGCAATTATTTACTTTAAGCGCACCTGCTGTTACCGTAACCGAAGCTTGCGCCTGTATTGCCGTGCCACAATTTTTAATGGTGAGCGTGCCACCCGTCATACTAAAAGTACCCTTTAAGCCCTTTGAGTTTAAGTCGGCTTGAATACCGTCGATACAATCGGAAATTACAGTATCACCACCCACAACGCTAACCTGTTTGGCGTGCAGGCCGTCTTTTACCGCCTTAATAGTAAGCGTAACCGAGCCTTTGATTTCTACGTTTGAGCCTTTAACAGCGTGCTTTGAGTGACTGATAACCATAAGCTTACCACTACCACCAAGTTCAACGTTGTTGTTACTATCTATTGCGCTATTTATATCAAGCGCACCGTCCAAACCTGCTACAATTTGGTTTTCCGTGCCGGAAATGGCTTTGATTTCAATCTTACCGACTTCGCTGTTCCAATAAATCGCGCCCGTTTTAGAGTTTATGGTGCAGTTGTCAAGGTAAAGGGTTACGCTTTCTATAAGCCCTGCGTCAAACACCAAACAGCCGTCAAGGCTTCCGCTTAAGGTGTATTCACCACCCTTTGTAAAGGTATAAACCGTTTGGCCGTTGCTTGACGCTTGGGTGTAGCCGTCTTTTACTTGCGTGGTAATCAAAAAGGTGTTTTGACCACTATTTTGTCCACTATTTTGACCACCGTTTTGCCCTTTATCGCCATCGCAAGCGAAAAGGCACAAAAGGGCCGTAAAGCATAACAAATATACTAAAAAACCTTTGAATTTTTTCATGGGCCACCTTTAAGCAAGCTTTTTGCTTGCCTTGTTTTTATCAAGCACCAGCCTTGTGTAAGCCGTGCCGTACTTTGAAAAGCTTTGCTTAAAAATTTTGTTTTCCGATAAAAACGCCGAAAGCCAAATAGGTATTGCCGTATCGGTTTTAATTTCCATCAGGTATGTATCGCTTTCCATAAGTTTATTGCCGTAAACACCTTTGTCAAGAGTTAGGTCAAAGTCACGCCAAACGATATTTGTGTCCAAAGTAATTCTAAAATTTTCATCGTTCTTGCCGTAAAAGGCTTTCCTTTCGTAAGAAATGAACATCTTTGGCGCAATATCCTTATAAAACTCAAGCGAGTAGCGTATTTCCTTTTCAACCTGGTCGTTGCCGTCGCCTTTACCACTTAAGAAAGCGTCAAGCGCACAGTTTTTAAGACCAACCCTACGCTTGTAAACCACGCCCTTGAACTTCTTTTTAAGCTCCAAATACACCACCGATTGGGCGTTTGCCACACCGTAGCTTCTCACCCTTAGCTTTTCCTTGTACAAAGGCTTTTCGATAGACCGTCTTATAAGCAAAAAGTCGGGCGTGTCAAGGTACAAGTTACAAATCAAGCTCGTGCCGTACCCATCGGGGCGCGTTTTGTCTTCTATCAGCGCCATTAATTGTTGGTATTGCTTTTGGGTAACGATATATTTAATTTCGCTTCGTTTAAAAACCTTTTTATAAGCCATAATCTTACCTTAGCCAAAAAAACGCCTAATTAAGATTAGGCGCATAACGTTTATAAAAGTTGCATAAGCCTTTCCTTTTCGGAAAGCGCGTCGTATTTAGAGTTGCCAGACGGCGCAATAACTATAGGATAAGTTGCAAGCTCGCTCAACTTATTCATTGAATAAACTATACGATACTGCTTTACGCCTGCTTCCACAAAGGTTTCAAGCGCGCCCAAACAGTCCTTTACGTAGTGGAACTTTTGCTCTTCCTTGCCTTTTGCGTTTCTAACGACAAGGTCGCAAGTGCCAAAAACAGGCTCGTCAGGCTTAACTTGGGCAATCTGCTTTAACGCCTTTTGCATTTCGCTACGGGTTGAGCCTTCCTTTGGAACTTCAATATTAACCGAAACTGCTATAACGTCGGAAATATTTATCGTTTCCTTGCCGTAAAGGGTAACCTTTTTGCCTTCAAATTTGATAACTGCGTCAGGCTTAACTGGGTTTGAAGAAATAATCACGGGGATTAAAAAACCGAGCATCGCAAGGAAGAACACACAAATTATACCAAACGTCGTATTGTCAGTTAAAAAGCAAGCAACTGCGCCACCGCCAATCAAAACGCCAATTAACGCGAAAAGCGGTATGGTTTTTCTGCGCTTAGCTCTGTTATATTCTACGTCTGGGAAAAATTCCTTCATAATACACCTTGAACTGTTTTTTTATACGTTGAGTTATAGTATAACTTAATTTAATAACTTTGTCAATCGTTTAT
>JAZTYT010000160.1:0-4729 GCA_045637045.1 Christensenellaceae bacterium
AAGCACCTTTTAATTATATCATAAATTAACTTTTATGCAAGCGTTTAGCGTTATATTTGAATATTATGCGTAAATTTTTAATCGAAAAAAATATAGGAATAAAAACTTTTTGCTTGTACATAATAGATAACACTGCGTTAAATTTTAGCGTGTTGGTTGTTGAGTAAAAAGGGTAAAAGTTGGGCTATAAGTCGGTTATTGGTGCTTTTTAACCTATTATACATTGTTTAACTTGCTTTCCTTTTATAAAAAGTACATACGAAAAGGGGGCATTAGATGAACAAAAGTGTTTGTATTTGCGGGGTTAACACCGCAACCTTGCCAAAGGTCAACGCAAAAGAGTGCGAAGAGTTATTAATTGCCGTTAAGCGTGGCGATAAGGGCGCAAAGGACAAGCTTGTTATGGCAAATATCAGGCTTGTTTTGTCGGTTATTAAACGATTTAACAACAGTGGCTTTTCAAGTGACGATATGTTTCAGGTCGGTTGCGTGGGGCTTATCAAGGCGGCGGACAACTTTGACTTAAGCGTTGGGGTGAAATTTTCCACCTACGCTGTGCCGATGATTATCGGTGAGATTAAAAGGTTTTTGCGTTCTAAAAACAGTATGCGCGTTTCAAGGAGTTTACGCGATACCGCTTACAAGGCCTTAAAAATGCGCAATGAGATTGAGCGTGATTTTCAGGAAGCCACTACGGCTGAAATTGCAAAAAGGTTAGACATTGCCGAGTCGGAAGTTGCTTACGCTTTAGACGCTATTTCCGATACGGTTTCATTATACGATCCTGTTTTTAATAAAACGGGCGATACGCTTATGATTGTTGACCAGATTAAAGACGAGTTTAACACCGACGAGCGCTGGACCGAGTCGGTTGCGCTTGCAAACGCCATAAAAACGCTTGACGAGCGCGAGCAAAAAATACTTTATTCACGCTATTATTTAGGCAAAACGCAAACGGAAATTTCAAGCGAAGTCGGGTTATCGCAGGCGCAGGTTTCCCGCATAGAAAAAACTGCGCTTAAAATTATAAAAAGCAAAATTTCCTAACAACAATTAAGCTAAAAGTAATAAAAAAGAATTATTTTAAGTCCTGCCACGTAAAATAGAGCAGGACTTTTAATTATGCAAATAAACTATACCGACCTTAAGAAAAAGCGTGTCATCAACCTTTTAGACGGGCGTGAGCTGGGCACGGTGACCGACATTATTTTCGACTTCCCCGAAGGCAAGGTTATAGCCTTCGTATGTGGGGATAAACGCAAAATTTTTAAAACCGACGAGTACCTTGTCAACCTTTGTTGCGTAAACAAGATTGGCGACGACACCGTGCTCGTTAGCTTAAAAAGTGCCGAATAAGTTGGTTTAAGTCTAAAATTAACTAAAAAACTGCATTTATGCAGTTAGTATTACTGACAAAATAAATAATATAAACGAAAAAGATTGACAACTGCCTTTAAAACGATTAAAATACAATAGTACTTATAGATAAGTTAGGCCTTAAGGCCTTAAAGGAGAATTATGTCTGAATTTTTAGGCGGTTTAAAGCGCACTAATATGTGTGGCGAATTTAGGATTGAAAACGTAAACCAAAACGTTACCGTTATGGGTTGGGTGCAAAGAAGACGTAACCTTGGTAGTTTGATTTTCGTTGACTTGCGTGACAGAACGGGTTTAGTTCAGGTCGTATTTGACGAAACCTGCGAAAAAGCCGTTTTTGAAAAGGCTGAAACGATAAGGTCTGAATACGTTTTGGCAGTTTGTGGTACGGTTAGAGAACGTCAATCAAAGACCAACAAAATTGCAACGGGTGACGTTGAAATTTTAGCAAGTGAGCTCAAGATTTTATCAGTTGCCGATACGACTCCGTTTGAAATTTCCGACGATACCAACGTAAACGAAAATTTACGCCTTAAATATCGTTATCTTGACTTACGCCGTCCATCGCTCCAACAAAGGCTTATTACACGTTCAAAAATGACTATGTCAACGCGTAATTACCTTGCTGAAAACGGCTTTTTAGAAGTTGAAACGCCATATCTTGGCAAGTCCACGCCTGAAGGCGCAAGGGACTATTTAGTTCCGTCACGTATTCGTGAAGGTTGCTTTTACGCGCTTCCACAATCACCACAGCTTTACAAACAGCTTTTGATGATTGCAGGGTACGATAGATACTTCCAAATTGCAAAATGCTTCCGTGACGAAGACTTGCGCGCAAACCGTCAGCCAGAGTTTACGCAAATCGACTTGGAATTATCCTTCGTTGAAAAAGAAACCGACGTTATGTACCCAGTTGAAGGGCTTATCAAACGCGTGTTCAAAGACAGCATTGGTCTTGACTTGGGCGAAGAACATTTCAGAACGATGACCTGGCAGGAAGCTATGGATAGATTCGGCTCTGACAAGCCCGACACACGTTTCGGTTTAGAGCTTAACAACGTAACCGACCTTTTCGTTGGCAGTGACTTTAAGGTGTTCTCTGATTGCTGTGTTGAAGGCAAGTCGGTACGCGCAATCAACGCAAAAGGCTTTGCTTCAAAGCTTTCAAGAAAGGATTTAGACGGTTTAGGTGAAGTTGCAAAAACCTTTGGTGCAAAGGGTTTAGCTTGGCTTACAAAACCAGTTGGCGAGCCTGTTAAGTCATCATTTAACAAATTCTTAACGCCAGAGCTTGTTGAAAAATTAACCGAACGCTTAAACATCGAAGACGGCGACGCAGTATTGTTCGGCGCTGATAAGGATTCGGTTGTATTCGCGTCCCTTGGCGGTTTAAGATTATATCTTGGCGACAAGTATAACCTTTACGATAAAAACAGCTACGATATTTTGTGGATTGTTGACTTCCCGATGTTCGAGTACAGCGAAGAAGATGGCAGATACGTTGCAATGCACCACCCGTTCACAGCGCCAAAGGATGAAGACTTACATCTTTTAGATATCGATCCAACCAAGATGCGCGCAAAAGCGTACGACATCGTTATCAACGGTCAGGAAGCAGGCGGCGGTTCAATCAGAATCCACTCACGTGAGCTTCAAAAGAAGATTTTCAATATATTAACATTTACCGATGAAGACATTGAACGTAAATTCGGCTTCTTTGTAAACGCATTTAACTACGGCACACCACCACACGGTGGCTTGGCGCTTGGTCTTGATAGACTCGTTATGCTCGTAACAAAGACTGATTCTATCAAAGACGTTATTGCCTTCCCGAAGGTACAAAACGCATCTTGCTTAATGAGTGATGCTCCAGCGGCGGTTGAACAAATCCAACTTGACGATTTATATCTTTCAATCAATCACTCAACAAAAGAATAATTTAAAAAGTAGGCCTATAAGCCTGTTAAATGGCTAATTTAGCCGGGAAAAGACAATAAAAAAGGGCAGTTCAAACGAACTGCCTTTTGAATTTGATAAAATAAATTATTCGCCAAGGTTAACGCCCATAACCGAGTCAACAGGTAGCGCGAAAACAACGCCGGCCCCGTCGGTTGCAAGGCCTGAAGCGTCTTTTATAGCCGTCATAATACCGTTACGCGCGCTTTGGCTTGATAAAATCAAAACGATTTCCTTATTAGGGTGAAGGGTAATACCCATAAACTTAACTAAATCTTGTGCTGCGGCAGTGCCACGCCCGTTGATTATCGTGCCACCACGTGCGCCTGCGTTACGCGCGGCTTCCATTACTATTTCTTCATAGCCTTGATTTACTATTGCAACGATTAATTGATTCATATTAACCCCCTAAAACCATATCTTTAGTTTTGCCAAGCAATACCTGTAAGGTTAAGTTACCGCCAACTGCCGAAACAGGCACTGTCATAGCGATAGCCTTGTTGGTTTTGCTTATAAACATTTCTTCAACGATTTCATAAACTGCTTCAACGTCCTTTTTTTGCGCAAAGCACAAAATAACGTCCTTTTCAGGCTCGCCGATACCGAGCGCCGAAGCAATGTCGTTAGGCGCCGTTCCCCGCCCGAGTAAAACCGACGGGAAGGAAACGATATCTTTAACGTTTTCAATTATCTTATTGCCCGTATTACGCGGGGAAATGATAACCATAAATTCAAGTAAAATATCTTCCATAATTAACCTTGATAATTTTTATTGTCAACAAGCGTTTAGCGCTCTGAATTAAGCTCGATAACGTCGTTGTCGTAAAGCTTGAGCGTAGTTTTGGTTTCTTTGGCTTGCTTGCTTGCTTTGATTTTAGCAATAAGCCCAAGTACCTGAAGTGTAATAAGTGGAGTTAAGGCGATAAACGCAACCAGCCCGTAAGCGCTTGTCAAAACGCTTTCCGTACCCGAATAGGTGGTTGCAGCGCCTATTGCAAGTGGGAGCATAAAGGTTGTTGCCATTGGCCCTGACGCAACCCCGCCCGAGTCGAACGCAATACCCGTATAGGTCTTTGGTACGACAAAGGAAAGTAAAAGCGAAATCGCATAGCCAGGTATCAATATATAATATACCGGTATTCCTGTTAAAATACGAATCATTGCAAGCCCAACCGAAATCATCATTGAAACGGATAGAGCAACGAGTAAAACCTTGCCTTTAATGTTGCCGTTTGAAATTTCTTCAACCTGCTTACATAAAACGTGTACTGCAGGCTCGGCTAAAACTATAAACGCGCCTATGACCATACCAATTGGGACAAGTAGCCAGTTGTTCTTTAGCTCTGCAAGTCTTTGGCCAAGGTTGATACCCATAGCCATAAAGCCTGCGTTAACG
>JAZTYT010000161.1:0-9293 GCA_045637045.1 Christensenellaceae bacterium
TGAATAGTAAACCAAGGGGGTATTTATGAAATTTTTAAAGGCGCACGCTAAAATTTTATCGATAGTGGCAGTTTTATTCGTGCTTTTAATCGTTGCAAGCTTTTGCGACTTTAATATATCCAAAGCCATTGCAGATTTAGACGCAGGCGCGTATTACTCGAAAAACGGCTTCGGCGTATTTTGGGAAATTTTCGGCGAACACCCGGTTTATATTATACCAAGCATCAGCCTTGGCGTAATTTTCTTTTATTTTTATCGCGTTAAAAAACTCCAGGGAGCAAAGTTTATCGCGCTATCTATAGCTATTGCAGTTTTAATGCTCGGCTTAAATTATTATGCAGGCTATAAGCTTGTCAAATACCTTTCAACCCACGGTTGGATTCGCAAATTACACGGCGCGCAAAAAACCTTAACCATAATCGGTTTAGATATCGTTTTAAGCGCAATTTGGTTTTTCGTTGCTTCACGCGTGAAAGAAAAACACCTTAAAAATGCGGCTATATGCGCGTTAATCGCTATTATTATGGCTGTAATCTCACAGGCTTCAACCCAACTTATCAAACCGTTTTTCGGTCGCGCACGTTTTAGAATGCTTAACGTTATCGGTAGTTACGAGCAATACACCAACTGGTATGTTATCAACGGCAAACGCTCTGTACCCGATTATTTATTAAACCTTGGTGTTGCAAAAGACGGGTATAAATCCTTCCCGTCAGGGCATACGTCTTCAGCTGCAACCGTGCTTGCGCTTTTGGCAATCCCAAGGGTGTTTAAAGACCTTGATATCAAATTAAATATCGGTATAACTGCCTTCGCAGTTATTTACACTATTATGGTTGCTTTGTCACGTATTATTATGGGCGCGCACTATCTTTCAGACGTAGTGTTCGGCGCGTTATTAGCTTGCATCGGTTACTTTGTCGCTTGCATTATCGTTGATAAATTTATCCTTGAAAAACAAAAACAGAATAATTAAAATACAAGCAAAATACAATATTACCGAATAGGTGTAAGTATTGAGCTTCGAGAGAGAAATTGAAAATTTTCTAAACCCTTTAAAGCAATCGTTCGGCTATAAATATACGGTCATCGACGGTGTTGGCGCTTACTTTGAAAGCGTGTTAAAAATCAACGAAATTTCAACCTACTGCGTGACCTTGCTTATCAAAAAAGGTCAGTTAAAGGTGCTTGGCGAAGATATTTCGGTTATAAAATATTGCGGTGGCGACCTTGCGCTTTCGGGCAATATTTTAAAGGTTGAGTGCACTAAATGAGTACCGTTGACGTCTTGTTTGAAGGGCTTAACTTAAACCTTTTGATTGAAAGGCTTAAACTAAAGGGCGTAACCTTGTATCAAGTAAACAGGCTTGATGCAAAACGTACCGTTATTAGGATAAAGTATAAAGACTTGTCAAAAGCTTTTGCTATTTCCGAAAATATGTGGTATAATACCGTATTGGGCTACAACGGGGCAATCGGCTTTGTAAAAAGACTGTATAAACACCTTGCTTTAATCATTTTAAGCGTAATATTTATAGTTGCTTCCTTTTTGGCTGACAATATAATATTCGGCGTTGAAATAACAAACGGCAACAGCGTACAAAAGGCGCAAATATACAAGCTTTGCAGTGATTTGGGGCTTAAAAAATTTACAACCTTTAATAGTGCAAAGACCAAGCTTTTAAAGGAAAAGCTTTACACCGATTGTGACGGAATAGGCTTTGCAACCGTTAAAAAGTGGGGCAATAAGCTGATTATCGACCCAATTTATATAAAAAGCCCACAAAGTATTCCACGGGTAAAATCAATAGTCGCGCCAAAAAGTGGCACGGTTATTAAGCTTGTTGTGGTGTCGGGTACACCAATGGTTAAGCCTGGCGACACGGTCAACGTAGGTGACGTTATAGTTGACGGAAGCGCCACGCTTTCAGACGGTAGCGTTATCACCCAAGACGCTATTGCAAGCTATCAGCTTAAGTGCCTATTAAGCGTAGAGATTGTTTGCGATAATCACTTAACCAAGCAAGAAGTCGTTACAAGGTCAATTTTTAACCTTGGGCTTGATAGCCAAACGGTGTTAGCGGTTAACCTTACGCCCGTAATAAAAACAAAAAACGCAGTTACTTACAAAGTGGATATAACCTATTTATTTATCAAGGAGTTTTAATTTGGAAAAAATAACCAAACTATTCACGGTTGACACGGTTGACAAGCTTTCGCTTTTAGCTGGGAGTTTTGATGAAAACGTAAATACCATAATGAAGCACACCAATACGGAAATTTACATTGAAGGCACGTCCTTTAACGTAACTGGTGAAAAGCAAAACGTTGAAAGGGCGATAGCCGTTTTAGACAACCTTTCGTCAACGGCAGATTTGGGTATACCAATCGACAAGGCAAAGCTGATTTATTGTTTGGAGCTTGGCGAAGAGCCTGTGAAACAAGACATTGAAAAGCTTATGAAGGACGTAATTGCAATTACTTCCCACTCAAAGCCAATTAAGTGTAAAACTATAGGTCAAAAGCACTACGTTGACGCAATCAATAAAAACACCATAGTCTTTGGTATCGGCCCTGCCGGTACTGGTAAAACCTATTTAGCAGTTGCGCTTGCTTCGGTTGCCTTTAAGAATAAGGAAGTTGAAAAAATCATTTTAACAAGACCTGCCGTTGAAGCAGGCGAGCGTTTAGGGTTTTTACCCGGCGATTTGCAGTCCAAGGTTGACCCGTATCTTCGCCCATTATACGACGCCTTGCAGGAAATGTTCGGTATGGAAAACTACCAAAAGCTTATGGAACGTGGTAGCATAGAAGTCGCTCCACTTGCCTATATGCGTGGCAGAACGTTAAATAACGCCTTTATCATTTTAGACGAAGCGCAAAACTGTACCAAGGAGCAAATGAAGATGTTCCTTACCCGTCTTGGCGAAAACAGCCGTATGATAATCACTGGCGACGTAACGCAAATTGACTTACCCGAAGGCAAAACGAGTGGCTTAAAGCACGCAGCAACAATCTTAAAGGGCGTTGACGACATTGCAATTTGTCAGTTAACCCATAAAGACGTCGTGCGTCACCCATTGGTTATGCAAATCATTAAAGCATACACTAAAAATCAATAATCAAAAGTCTATTGCTTTTTTGCGATAAACGGCTTATAGCCAGACTTTTATTGTATAAAGGATAAAAAACAGATAAACATTACCTTAAATAAAGGGAGAAATTTATGTTCTACCAAAACAAAAAACATATTGAGTGGAAAAAGAAAAATTACGTTTGGTCAATACTACACTTTGTGTTGCATTGGCTGATTTTAGCGGTAATCGGCGTGTTTGCGCTATATATCAATAAGGGTGCTAACACACTTAATTTTATCACTGGCTCTAAAACCTTCCTTTACTGCATATACGTTGCAGTTGCGTTGGTTTTACTGTGCTTCGTAATTTATCTATATCTATATTTTGAGTGCCGTGACTACCTTATTAAAGGCAAAAACGTTGCAGTTTTCTTCTTGGTTATGGAGCTTTCAACCATAATTTGTCTTGTAATGGGGCGTTACGTGGGTATTTTTGCACGCCCAAGCGCGCTTTGCGCCTTGCTGATTTTATTACTCGTTAATAAACGCACGGCAATTTTTGCAAACTTTATTTTCAATATTCTTATGCTCACGCTTGATATACTCGTGGTGGAAGGCAATATGACGCCACAAATAATCGGCCAATTCATAACGGGGCTTTCCATTAGCCATTTGGCGGTATATCTTGTTGATAACGTTGGCTCACGTATCAGAGTTTTTGGTATGGGCTTTGTAATTTCCTTACCAATCGTAGCAATGGGCTTTGTATTCTCATTGGGTGAAAAATTAGAGCTTTATTCGGCTTTAGCAATAGTATTACACGGCTTTATGTCGGGCATTGTTTCAGTTATTGCGTTAATGTCGATTTTACCTATATTCGAGCATTTATTCAATATCCTAACAAACTATCGTTTGGCTGAAATTACCGACCATAAATCAAAGCTTATCCAGGCAATGATTCAAGACGCAAGCGGAACTTTCCAACACTCAATCGTGGTTGCAACTCTTGCTGAAACGTGCGCAACGGCAATCGGTGAAAACCCATTGCTTGCCCGTGCCGCCGCATACTACCACGATATGGGTAAGTTAAAACAGCCAATTTACTTTACTGAAAACCAACACGGTTATAACCCACACGACGAGTTAACGCCAGAGCTTTCAACCCAAATTATTCGCGCCCACGCAAAAGACGGTAGCGAGCTTATCAGAAAATACCACCTACCAAACATTTTAGCCGACGTTGCAATCGAACACCACGGCACGTTGCCAATCCAATACTTTTATGCAAAAGCGCAAAAGTTTACTGATGGCGAGCTTGATATCAAGGATTATTCCTACCCCGGACCAAAGCCGTCGTCAAAGATTGCAGCAATCATAATGCTTGCCGACGGTGGCGAGGCGGCGGTGCGCGCTCAAAAAGACCGTACGCCTGAACGCGTTGAAGCAGTTATTAAAGCCATTATTGACGATAGAATGAAGCTTGACCAGTTCTCTAACTGTGAAATCACTATGCGAGAGATTGAGCTTATCAAGGAAGCTTTAGTTTACGGCTTGTCAGACGTATATCACAGCCGTGTGCAATATCCAAACAAAAAGGATAGAACGCGCAACCTGTTTGCATCATCAAAAGAAGGTAAAAATGGCTAAAATTAAAGTTTACGCAAGTAAGGACTTGCCACTTATTGATAAAATTGCAAAAACCGTTTATAAAACGCTTAAGCAAAAAGCTCCGATTTTCGTTGAGCTTGATATCGTTGACCAGCAAACTATACAGTCTTTAAACCGTGAAAATCGCCAAATCGACAAGGTAACCGACGTTTTGTCATTCCCAATGCTTGACGGTATCCGTGGTAAAGCGTTTACCAAAAAGGATTTTCCGCTCGATTACGACGCTGACGAAAAGGCAATCTTTTTAGGCTCTATCGCAATTTGTGAAGACAGGGCTAAAGAGCAGGCGATAGAGTACGGACACAGCTTTGAAAGAGAGCTTTATTACTTGTTCGTGCACGGTTTATTGCACCTTTTTGGTTATGACCATATAGCCGAAGAAGACAAAACGCAAATGAGAGAAAAGGAAGAGCAGGTCTTGCTCAAATTAGGTATTACAAGATGAAAAGTGGAACAGTTGCCGTAGTAGGCAGAGCAAACGCAGGTAAATCAACCTTAATAAACGTTCTTGTCGGCGAAAAGGTGGCTATCGTTTCGCCAAAGCCACAAACCACGCGTGACCGTATTTTGGGCATCAAAAACGGCGAAGATTACCAAATCGTTTTTGAAGACACACCAGGTATTTACAAGGCGTCGTCATTACTCAACAGCCGTATGCAAAAAAGCACCGAAGTCGCCGCACGTGACGTTGACCTTATCTTGTATCTTATCGACGCCCACGCAGGCGTACAGGAAGAAGACAAAAAATCCCTTGTAAAGTTTGCAACAGGGGATATCCCATTGGTTTTAGTGCTAACAAAAACCGATATTATGCCCAAGGAAAATATCCCTTTAATGGTTGCCGAGTTTGAAGACGTTGAAAACGTTGACAAAATTATAACCGTATCAGCCCGTCGTGGTAAAAACCTTTTAAAGCTTACCGACGAAATTTTAAAATGGCTACCCGAAGGCGAGCCAATCTTTTCAGACGATATAATCTCCGACCGTTCCGAAAAGTTTATGATTTCCGAAATTATGCGTGAAAAAATGCTTTTAAAGTACGACAAGGAAATCCCACACGGCGTTGCAATAGTTATTAACACCTTTGAACGCCAGCCAAACGGCGTTTACGATATCAACCTTGATATCGTTTGCGAAAAGTTTAACCATAAAGCAATCATCATTGGTAAGCAGGGCACAAAATTAAAGGAAGTTTCATCCTTTGCTCGCCAAGCTATGGAAAAGTTTTTAGACGCAAAGGTATTTTTAACCGTTTACGTTAAGGTAAAAGAAAACTGGCGCGATAACCCTTCACGCCTTAAAGAATACGGCTACTCCGACGAAGATTTTTATTGATATTTTTGCAAAAACCCCTTATATTAGCGCATACTAATCTCAAGGGGGTATATATGAAATTAAGCCCAGCTGACGCCGCGTGGAAGCTTTTTGAAAGAACAGGCAAAATATCTTATTATCTACTTTATAAAAAATTAAAGAACAAGGAATAATCGACTTATAGCCCCACTTTTTACTAAAAAGCAAGGCAATTTCGGTTAAAACGGCACAAATGGAAGAAAAATTCAACGCGCTATGCATACGCGCCGTACCTTATAAAGACAGCGATATAATGTTAACCCTTTTTACGCTTGAAAAAGGGTTAATCTCTTGTATAGTGCGCGGTGTAAAAAAGCAAGGGGCAAAGCTTAAGTTTTGCACCCAGCTTTTTTGTTTTGCCGAATACGTCGTGGCTGAAAAATCTTCCCGTCGCACGGTTATCGAAGCAAGCGAGATAGACAGCTTTTACGGCATCGCAACCGACGTTGATAGGTATTATTCAGCGCTTGGCGTTATTGAGTTTATCCGTGGCGTTTTACAGGACGAAATTTTAGCTTACGATTTATTCCTGTTGACTATTAAAACGCTTAAAAGCATTAAAGAAACAAACCAAAACCCTTACGTTTTCCTTGCAAAGTTTTTAACTGAAGCAATCGACCTATCAGGCTACGGCATTGATTTTGAAAAGTGTGGCAGGTGCTTTAAGCAAATTTCAGAAAGGGTGTTTTTCAACTTTGACGATTGCGTGTTCGAGTGTCTTGATTGCGCCAACGCCTTTTCAGTTGAAATGCGCTTTGCAACCTATTGCTTTTTACAGCGTTTGTCAAAGCTTTCTATCGACCAGCTTAAATCGGGCGAATTTATTAGGTCAATGGACGATAAAACGCTTAAAGCAAACTGCTTTAACGCTTTAAAGTTTTTAGACTTTTATATTCGCGACAAAATCGGGCTTAACATCAAAACAAACCAAACCATTATAGAATTACTTAATCAATAAAAAAACAGTTCGGTTAAAACCGAACTGTTTTCTATTTTAACAAATTTTAGCCATTATACGGTATTTTTTCGTCCTTTTTGTACTTTTGGCTTATAAATATTGTGGCAAGTGCGAATACAAGCCCGATTGCTTTTCCTAAATAAAGCCCGCCTAAAAGTGATAAAACAACGCTTAAATCAACGTAGCCAAATACTATTAAAGCCCCGTAAAAGACAATATTTTCCACAATCCCCGCCACGATAAGGCAAATGCTTGCGTTAAGATAAAGGTTTACGCCATTTGCTTTTAAAATATCGTAAAGCTTAAACAGTACGAGCCCACAACCAAGCGACGAGATAGACGTTGCTATAAACTTAAGCATAGCAAAGCCCAAGTCTTTAGTTAGGCCTTGTGACGCCCATCTTGAAAGAAACTGAATAAGCGCCGCAAACAGAACTGCCGCAACCGACGTAAGCATAAGATCCACAGCCTGCTTTTTACCACAATACGCGTGGGTTAATAGCATAGTAAAGATAAACAAAAAGTAAACCACCGAATCAAGCCCCATACTAACGCCAAAAACCTTAAAAGGGAAATCAATGCAGTTAAAAATGGGCGCGTTTACTATGCTTCCGATTGCAAGTAGATATGCAATCGTACCTTTTTGGCGAATTGGGAACGCCAAATAAAGCCCAAAGCCTATTATGCAAAACGATAAAATTATAATTAAACTCATTTGCACACCAAAATTAAGCTAAAGTGTAGGTTTTTCATGCCTTTTTCACAGGCTTTTCTTCACGGATAATCTTCTTAAAAAGTATAAGTATAGGTAGGTCGAACAAGGTAAGCCCAATAAGTATGATAACTTTTATAAAGTTATCTTTAAGTGGTAAAAAGTTTTCAAGCCCGAAAAAGCCTTGTGTTGCGCTCGTTCCGATAATCAGCGCGCAAAGTAGGGTTATAACCACGGTTACCACGCTTGCTAAAAGGGTACGGAATTTGTTGTACGGATAGCAAAGCACCAATAAAAACGCCATACCACCAAGGGTTAAAGCAAGCGCCGACATTGTCGTAAAGGTGTCTTCGGTTAGTCCAACTAAGGCGCATAAGCCTTCAACCGAATAGCAAATCTTAATTGCAAGGGTGTTAATAATCAAAACTGCTGCACCCGGTATTGCCCTTGAAAAGACAAACCTTATAAAATTACCCTTAATGCGTTTATCGTTTGGCTGTATTGAAAGCATTACCGACGGTACGCCAATGATGAAGAATTCAAGCATAAGCATCATACCCGGCGAGAAAGGATAATCGGTAATCGTCGCTATTGAAATAACTGCGTACAAAAGGGTAAAAAGTGTTTTCATCAAATAAAGGGACGCAGATTGCTGGATATTGTTTACCACGCGCCTGCCTTCCTTTACTACTTTAGGCAGACAATTAAAGTTGTTGTCTAAAAGTACTAGATGCGCTAGGCTTCTTGCTGCGCCACTACCTGAAGCAACTGTGATAGAGCAGTCGGCTTCCTTCATCGCCAAAATATCGTTTACGCCGTCGCCGGTCATAGCAACGGTATCGCCACAGTTTTTAAGCGTTTTAATAATTAAAGCCTTTTGCTCTGGGGAAACTCTACCGAAAACCGAGTACTTGGTTGAGGCTTCGATAACTTCGTTATCGTCAAGACCGAATAAATTAATATAGTTGTCGTAACCGTCAACGCCGGCGCGCCTTGCGATTTCTGAAACGGTAACAGGGTCGTCACCAGAGATAATCTTGACCAAAACGTCGTTTTCCTTAAACCATTTTATGGTTTCAATGGCTTCAGGACGGATGTTGTCCTGTAAAACTATAAGCCCAAGAGCTTGACGGTTTAACGGTATATTGTCGCCGTCAATTTTGCCTTCAGCCCTTGCAAGCATTAAAACGCGCTTGCCAAGTGCCATATTTTGGGCTATTTTCTCTTCGATTTCCTGCTCTATTTTATCTAAAACGAAGTCAGGCGCACCTAATATATAGGTTATACCGTCAGCCGTAATTGCTGAAAACTTGCGTTCCGAGTTAAATGGGATTTTGCCTTCAATCACGCCAAAGCCACTTGCGTTTTCACGCTTATTTTGATTGTAATAATCTAAAATTGCGCTTGCAGTTTGGTTGTTTTCTTCAAGCGCCGTTTCCATTGCGCCTATAATACCAATAAGCACGTCTTTATCTGCGTTTAAAGGTAAAACGTCGTCAACCGTCATATTTCCGTCGGTTAAAGTG
>JAZTYT010000162.1:0-2909 GCA_045637045.1 Christensenellaceae bacterium
TTTGAAGGCGGTCAAATGCCTTTAATCAGAAAATCACCAAAGCGTGGTTTTAAGAATCACTTCAAGAAAGTTTATGCAATTGTTAACGTTGAAGCATTATCTTGCTTTGAAGCTGGTACGGTTGTTGATTACGACGTACTCTTTGCTGAAGGCCTTGTTAAAGAGGTTAAGAAAGCAGTTGGCTTAAAGGTTTTAGGCGGCAGCGAATTAGAAGTTGCACTCACCGTTAAAGCATCAGCATTTTCAGCTTCTGCTAAAGAAGCTATCGAAAAAGCTGGCGGCACTTGCGAATTAGTTAAGTAGTTTGCTTTTAGCGGGGGACGATTATGTTTAAAACATTAGTAAATGCATTTAAAGTAAAAGAAATTAGAACGAAAATATTATTTACTTTATTATTTGTTTTAATTTATAGATTAGGTTGCTATATTCCAGTACCTGGTTTAGGTTCAGGCTTATTAAGTGACGAAACCTTGGAAAGCATTTCTTACCTTAACATTATGTCAATGATGTCAGGTGGCGCTTTATCACAAGGTACGTGGTTCGCTATGGGTATTGGTCCATATATCAACGCATCTATTATCATCCAGTTATTGACAGTTGCAATACCCGCATTGGAAAGAATGTCAAAAGAAGGCGAAGCTGGCCAAAAGAAGATTTCAAACTTAACGAGAATCGGCGCTGTTGTGCTTGCAATTTTACAAGCAGTTGGTATTTTAACCGCTTACGGCCCATACACTGAAACGTCATCAGCTGCTGACGTTCCAGCACTCTTAACGATTTTATGGAATCAAAAATGGCTTGTTTACATCGTTTTAGTTATCTTCTACGCTTCAGGCTCACTCATTACTGTATGGCTTGGCGAAAGAATTACTGAAAACGGCGTTTCAAACGGCATTTCAATCTTAATCTTTGTTGGTATCTTAACGTCTGTTGGTATTCAATCATTATCAATGTTACAAACAATCTTCAGCGGTGCAGAAGCTTGGTCAAGAACGCTTTGGCAATTCATTGGCTTTATTGCTGTTATCGTTGTTGTATTCGGTCTCATTGTGTTTGTGGAACTTTCCGAAAGAAAGATTCCTGTTCAATATGCTAAACAAGTTAAGGGTAGAAAGTTATACGGTGGTCAATCCACAGTTATTCCTATCAAGGTTAACGCAAGCGGCGTAATGCCACTTATCTTCGCTTTCTCAATCCTTTCCTTCCCAGAACTTATTGGTTCCATGATTAAAGGTGGTAACAACAATTTCGTTCTTTGGTGGCAAAAATGGATGGGCACAGACTCATGGCTTTATACGGTTGTTTTATGCTTATTGATTTTGGGTTTTGCATTCTTCTATGCACAAATTCAATTTAATCCGGATGATATTTCAAAGACTATTCAACAAAATGGTGGCTTTATCCCAGGTATCAGACCTGGTAGGTCAACTGCAGACTATTTAAGAAGAGTACAAAACAGAATCACGTTATTCGGTGCAATCTTCTTGGCGTTCATCGCTTTAGTTCCTGCAATTTTGTTCAAGACAGTACTTCAAACTTCTTCATCAGTATTTGGCGCAACAAGCTTAATCATTTGCGTATCAGTTGCACTTGAATTCAATACTTCACTTGAATCACAAATTATGATGAAAAATTACAAGGGCTTCTTGAAATAATCGAGAAAATAAATTATTATGAAAGTTGTTTTTTTGGGTGCACCGGGAGCTGGCAAAGGCACACAAGCCGAATTAGTCAGTAAAAGGTATAATATACCACACATTTCCACCGGTGACATCTTTAGACAAAACATTAATAACAAGACCCCTATCGGTATAGTTGCAAAAAGCTATATCGATAAGGGGCAACTCGTCCCCGACGAAGTCACGATTGAGCTTGTAAAGGGAAGAATTCTCCAAGACGACTGCAAAAACGGTTATTTATTGGATGGGTTTCCGAGAGATGTAGCGCAAGCCGAAGCTTTTTTAAGCATCGATAAGCTAGACGCAGTTATTGACATCGTTATCCCTTTTGAAAGACTCATGCGAAGGCTCACAGGTAGGCGCGTATGCGCTAATTGCCGTGGGTCGTTCCACGTTGATTTCATCGGTAATCTACAGGTATGCCCAAAATGCGGTGGCAAGATTATACAACGCGACGATGATACGGCAGAAACTGTAGAAAAACGACTTGATGTTTATATAGAGCAAACCGCCCCTGTTTCACATTTTTATGAAGAACACGGGTTACTACACCGCGTAAATGGTGACCAAACCATTGAAAAGGTGTTCGAAGAAATTGTTAAGGTGCTTGGATGATATACTTAAAAACACCTGACGAGATTAAAAAAATGAAGCGTTCCTGCCAAATTATTGGCGATATGCTTCGTATGTTGGAAGATAAAATTTACATCGGTATGCCCACGCGTGAGCTTGACCGTTTGGCTTACGAGTACATAACGGCACGTGGCGCAAAGCCTAACTTTTTAGGTTATCATGGGTTTCCCGGTACAATTTGCGTATCTATTGACGAGCAGGTTGTTCACGGTTTTCCGTCGGACAGAAGGCTTAAGGAAGGCGAAATTGTCAGCATTGACACGGGCTGTGTGTTAGACGGTTATCACGCTGACGCGGCAAGAACGTTCATCGTTGGCAACACGACCGAAGAGAAAAAACGCCTTGTTGAAGTTACAAAAGAGTGTTTTTTCAAGGGTGTTGAAGCCATCAGGATTGGTGGTGCACTTGGCGATATAGGTCACGCAATACAAACTCACGCCGAATCAAACGGATATTCGGTAGTAAGAGATATGGTTGGTCACGGCATTGGCAGAAGCCTGCACGAAGACCCACAAGTCCCAAACTACGGTAAAAAGGGTGTGGGCGTAAGAATCAGACCTGGTATGACGCTTGCAATCGAAGTCGGAGGCCAAGCGG
>JAZTYT010000163.1:0-3294 GCA_045637045.1 Christensenellaceae bacterium
GCTTTTTTTTTACTTAAAATTATCTAAAGGTTAAATATGAAAAAATCTAATGCTTGGGCGCTTTTACCGATAGGCGTTTTTATCCTACTATATTTAGGGCTTGGCATTATCTTTGAATACGTGCTTAAAATCCCTATGGGGTTTTATAAAGTACCGATAATTTTTGTTTTTTTGATCGCTATATTGGTTGCCTGCATTCAAAACAGGGCTTTAAGCTTTGACAAAAAGCTTGAGCTTATGGGCAAGGGCATTGGCGATAAAAACATTATTACGATGCTTCTTATTTTCTTGCTTGCAGGGATATTCGTGGGCGTTGTTGGAAGAAGCAGTGCCGAAAGCGTTGCGTATTTCGTGCTTTCAATCTTTCCACCACGCTTTGCAGTTTGCGTTTTGTTTATAGTAAGCTGTTTTCTCTCAACGGCGATGGGCACGTCGGTTGGTACTATTACCCTAATAACCCCTATTGCAGTGGCGATTTCTGTTACTTCAGGCTTTTCATTACCACTTTGCGTCGGTACGGTTATAGGTGGAGCGATGTTCGGGGATAATCTTTCGTTTGTTTCAGACACCACGATTGCTGCGTGCAACGGTCAAGGCTGTCAAATGAAGGATAAATTCAAAACCAATTTCCTGATTGCACTCCCTGCGGCTATCGTAACGCTTATTTTAGTGCTTATATTCTCGCTTAACGCAGAGATTTCACAAATTGAAGCAAAGCCTTACAACCTTATACATATCATCCCCTACGTGCTCGTGCTAATCGGTGGTATTATCGGTATTAACGTATTCATCGTTTTAATGGCCGGTATTTTAACAGGCTCTATAATTATGCTTGTAAGTGGCACAGCGACCTTCCCTGCCCTATTAGAAAGCGTTGGTACTGGTATGAGTGGTATGTTTGAAACTTCTATGGTAGCAGTGCTCGTTGCCGCACTTTGCGCGCTCATACGCGAAGCAGGCGGTTTTGAAGCTTTATTAAACGCAGTACGCCGTGTATTCCGCGGTAAAAAGGCAGGAAGCCTTGGCATAGGGCTTTTGGTTGGCGTAATGGATATAGCAACGGCAAACAACACGGTCGCAATAGTTATGGCTAACCCTATCGCTAAAGAAATGGCGATTGAATACGGCGTTTCACCAAAAAAGACTGCTTCGCTTCTCGATACGTTTTCTTGCATATTCCAAGGCGTGTTGCCTTACGGTGCGCAAATGCTCGTTGCAGTTTCAGCCGTAACGACTATGGGCTTAAGCGTTAACGCCTTTGAAGTAATCGCCCACCAGTTTTACCCAATGCTACTTTTAGCAAGCTCTTTAGTTTTCACCTTTTTAATCCCCGAAAAAAAGGCTAAATAATTAAATACCTTTAAGGCATAAAAATAAAGACGGAGAATTCAACACTCTCCGTCTTTTATATTTTGTTAGTAAATATAATATTTATATTATAATGACTGGCGCACGCAAGGTTTTGTTTTTTGATTAGCACCTTTTCGCACCGTTCGCTCTACATATTTTACTTTAACGACTGTAAATTTCGCGAATTTTTAAAACATTAACTTTTAAACGTATGAAAACTTATTGTGGTAAAAGGTACGCTTCAATCGATACTCCCCTTAAGGTTGGAACGACAATGGGTGTGATATACGACGGCTTTTCATCAAAATTGACTTCAAAACGGAGCATCGCAGCCGTTAAGTTGTAATCTTCGTCAAAGACTAAATGCACGTCGCCACCGCATTCAAGCGCGGCTAAATCGGGTTCTAAAATACTCATTAAATCACGCGTAACGATAATTTTGAGCTTCAATGGCATCACGTCAAACCCAATGCAATCAATTGGAACGGTAAGATCTTCAAAGCCGTCGATTAATTTTTTATACCACCCGACAAGGCGCGTGCTTAAATTTAGCATAGCGCTTCTATCCCTTAAAGCCACGTTTTTGGTGATAGTTTCTTGTTCGGTGGTTTTTGTTTGGATAATTTGCCCGTCAATCGTTTGGTATCCATACTCTATATTTTCAATTTCTGCTCCCCTAACTATCGTTTGTCTTAACGTACCAGTAAGGGATTGGCTAGTCACTGTAAAATTCTTTTCCCACATTTGAACGTTGCCGTTTGCATAGACTTCAGTGTGATTGACCTTTAAGGTTATATCGTCAGTTATGATGCGATAATGCGCATCTTTAATATTACTGCCGATTTCAACTAACGTATCAAGATCCGCTTGATAATAATTGGCGCGGAAGTACTTAGTCGTGCTACAGCCCGAAAAACTGAAAATTAGCGTAATAATCGCTAAAACAAGTGCTAATTTTTTCATTTTACACCTTTTAGAATAACCCGACTACCGTGCCGTCAGGTAAAACGTCAATAGATTCCGCCGCCGGCTTTTTAGGTAACCCCGGCATTGTCATTACGTCGCCAGTTAGCACAACGATAAACCCTGCGCCAGCCGATAACTTAACGTTTCTAACCGTTACCGTAAAGTCCTTTGGCGCGCCTAAAAGTTTAGGGTTGTCCGACAAGCTGTACTGGGTTTTCGCAACGCAGATTGGTACGTTGGTATAGCCTAATTCTTCGAGTTTTTGTATTTGTTCCTTTGCATTATCGGTAACTTCTATGCCCTTGCCACCGTAAACGCGTTTTACAAGCGTTTCAATCTTGTCGTAAATTGGTGCGTCAAGTGGGTAAGCAAAGCTTAAGGTTGAAGGAATTTCGCAAAGGGCGATAACTTCTTTGGCTAAATCGGTCATACCCTTTCCGCCTTGCGCCCAGCCGTCGGCAAGTACTGCGTTAGTGCCGTTTGCTTTGCAAAGGTCGATTAAAAGATCGACTTCCCTTTGAGTATCGGCGTGGAATTTATTAACTGCAACGACGCACGGCAAGCCGTAAACGTTTTTGATATTGTCAACGTGCTTTAATAAGTTTGCAACACCCTTTTCAAGGGCTTCAAGGTTTTCGTTAGTAAGCTCGGTCTTTTCAACGCCACCGTGCATCTTCAACGCGCGGATAGTTGCAACTATTACTACGGCGTCAGGCTTAAGCCCAGAAACACGGCACTTGATATCAAGGAATTTTTCAGCGCCAAGGTCTGCGCCAAAGCCGGCTTCGGTGATGCAGTAGTCGGAAAGCTTCATTGCAAGCTTGGTTGCGATAACCGAGTTACAGCCGTGCGCTATGTTTGCAAAAGGGCCACCGTGGATGAAAGCAGGCGTTCCTTCAAGCGTTTGGCAAAGGTTTGGTCTGATTGCGTCCTTTAATAAAACTGCCATTGCGCCGTTTGCTTTGAGCTGAGCGGAGG
>JAZTYT010000164.1:0-2937 GCA_045637045.1 Christensenellaceae bacterium
CCGCCGTAGCACTTTGCAAGCACGTCTTTACGGAGTGCTTTAACAGTTTCACGCGCGATAATCTTACCGCCTATCGCGGCTTGGATAGGTATTTCAAACATCTGCCGTGGGATTACTTCCTTTAGCTTTTCGGCAATGGCGCGCCCACGCGCGTAAGCCTTTTCGCGGTGAACGATAATTGCCAAAGCGTCACAAATATCGCCGTTAAGATACATATCAAGCTTAACAAGGTCGCTCTTTTGATAGCCTAAAAGCTCATAGTCAAAGGAAGCGTAACCACGCGTTCTTGACTTTAAGCCGTCAAAAAAGTCAAAGATAATTTCGTTAAGTGGCAATCTGTAAACAAGGCGCACGCGCTTTGCGTCAATATAGCTCATATCAACGAACTCGCCACGCTTTTCCTGGCACAAATCCATAATAGGGCCAACGTAATCTGGCGGAGAGTAAATGTTTGCGCTGATAATAGGCTCTTCCATATAATCGATAGTGTCAATTGGTGGAAGCTTTGACGGGTTTTCAACTTCAAGCATAGTGCCGTCGGTCTTGTAAACCTTATATGAAACGCTTGGCGCAGTCGTGATAATTTCAAGGTCGAACTCACGCTCAATGCGTTGTTGTATGATTTCCATATGCAAAAGCCCTAAAAAACCGCACCTAAACCCAAAGCCCAACGCCATTGAGTTTTCTGCTTCAAACGTAAGCGAAGCGTCGTTAAGCTTAAGCTTTTGGATTGCGTCCTTTAAGTCGTTAAACTTTGACCCGTCAAGTGGATACACGCCCGAGAACACCATGGGGAGCGCTTCCTTATAACCGGGTAACGGCTCTTTTGCAGGGTTTGAAACTTCAGTTATAGTATCCCCCACTTGGGTATCGCGCACGCTTTTAATACTTGCCGCAATATACCCAACGTCGCCTGCAACAAGCTTGTCCCTTGGGGTAAGGTTTGGGCTGAAAATACCAACTTCGGTTACGTCAAAGGTCTTGTCCGACATAAAGGTACGTATTTTAGTGCCCACCTTAACCGTGCCTTCCTTTATGCGTACAAAGCAAATTACACCCTTAAAATTGTCGTAATAAGAGTCGAAAATAAGCGCTTTAAGCGGTGCGTCGTCATCGCCAGTCGGGGCTGGAAGCATAGTAACTATTTTTTCCAAAACTTCTTCGATATTGATGCCGTTTTTAGCAGAAATCAAAGGCGCTTCGCTACAGTCTAACCCGATTGCGTCTTCAATTTCTTCTTTAGTTCCGTCAACGTCGGCTGAAGCAAGGTCAATCTTGTTGATAACGGGCATAATTTCAAGGTCGTTTTCTAACGCAAGGTACACGTTTGCAAGCGTCTGCGCCTGAACGCCTTGCGTTGCGTCAACGACTAAAATTGCGCCTTCGCACGCGGCGAGTGAGCGTGAAACTTCATAAGTAAAGTCAACGTGGCCGGGGGTATCAATAAGGTTGAAAACGTATTCTTCGCCGTCTTTTGCCGTGTAATACATTCTTGCAGGCGTAAGCTTAATGGTGATTCCCCTTTCTTTTTCAAGGTCCATAGAATCCAAAAGCTGGTTTTCCATATCGCGTGCTGAAACCTGACCGGTCTTTTCTAAAAGCCTGTCAGCTAAGGTTGATTTACCGTGGTCTATGTGCGCAATAATACAGAAATTGCGGATTTTTGTTTTTTGAGATTGTGACATACTATCCCCATTTTAATTTGTTTGTATATACTATACATCATTTTTCGCCTGTGCGCAAGCGCGTAAGCGCATTTTAACGCCAAAAAATTAAATGTTTTTATTTTATAAAAAATAAACTTGCTTTTATCCCCGCTTTGATATATAATATTTGCGTTGAGATTTTTTGCGCCTTTTTAAGCGCAAAAGGTTAAAAATTTTATTTTAAGGACTTTTTTTATGAAAACACGCCTATCCCCCGACAGCTGGATATTAACGCGCCCCATAGCCCACCGCGGGCTTTGGTCAAAAACCCTGCCTGAAAACTCAATGTCGGCCTATAAGTCGGCTATCGAGCATAATTACCCAATAGAAATGGACGTGCAAATGTCAAAAGACGGAGTTTTATTTTGCTTCCACGACGACAACTTGGTGCGTATGACGGGCTTTGACGGGGATATACGTGAAACCGATTCTTCAAAAATTAACACGCTTAAAATAGGCGACGAAAATATCCCCACCTTTGAAGAATTTTTAAGCCTTGTAAACGGTCAAGTGCCAATCTTAATTGAGATAAAGCAACAAAAATACCCGGGCATCGAGCAAAAGACGTTAGACGCGCTTAAAGGTTACACGGGCGCGTTTGCAGTGCAGTCCTTTGACCCAACTATTATGTTAAGGGTTAAAAAGCTTGATAAAAACATCTTACGTGGCCAGTTAGGTGGCAAAACTACTGCTTTAAGCAAGCTTAAAAACTATATCGTAACCAATTTGCCACTCAATTTTTTAGTGCGCCCCGACTTTATACATTATAACCACCAAGATTTACCGTTAAAGCGTAAAATCACCAACGGCTTGCCCTTGATTTGCTACACGGTTAAAAATAAAGAACAAGAAGATAACGCGCGTAAATACGTCAAAAACATCGTATTCGACGAATACCAAGCGTAAGAGAAAAAGCCCCACCGTCGGTCGGGCTTTTTTTAATGAAGAATGAAGAATGAAGAATGAAGAATTGTGGTTAGTTTGCTCGTTTCACTCGCAAAGCTTAAGTAAATTTGAAAAAGGAAACGTTGTTAGCTAATTCAAAAACGTTGTCATCCTGAGCCCCTTAAGGGGCGTCAGGAACCCCTAAACACGTTGTCAGTATATTCAAACACGTTATTGCATCCTGAGGCTTTGCCGTAGGCAAACGCCGTCAGGAACCCCTAAAACTACTTGTTAGCATATAAAAAAGCAGGGCAAAACCCCTGCTTTTTGTCAATTAACGGGCCTA
>JAZTYT010000165.1:0-6695 GCA_045637045.1 Christensenellaceae bacterium
CTTTAGCTAAATATTTGATTATTCAAGGCTTCACGGTATCAGGTAGTGATAGGCAAAATTCTAATGAAACGCAAAATTTAGCCAAGATGGGCGCTGTTATAAATATTGGGCATCGTGAAAGTAACGTTTTTGCTGCTGACCTGGTCGTGTTTAACTCTGCAATAACGCACCAAAACCCCGAATGCGGTTATGCTTTAAGGAATAAAATACCTTTAATTTCACGCGCAGAGCTTTTACAAATGATTGCGCGCCAATTTAAATTTTGCATTGGTATTGCAGGTAGTCACGGTAAAACGACGGTTACTTCAATTATTGCGCATATATTTATGTATAGTAATTTATCCTTTACCGCGCATATTGGTGGGCACGATAAATTGCTCGGTAATTTAGCTGTATTCGGTAGCGACGTATTTCTGTCCGAAGTGTGTGAATTTAACAAAAACATTAACCTTTTTGAGCCAAATATTGCCGTGTGCTTGAATATTGATAACGACCATTTAAATTGTTATGGTGACGTAAAATTTCTTCAGCAAACCATGTTTAAATACCTTAAAAAGGCGCAAACGTCGGTGATAAATATTGACGATAATTACTTATCCGAATATTTAGATAAAGCCGTCACGTTTGGTGCTAATAAAGGTGATTACCACTTACAAAATATATCTTATATTGATAATTGTACGGTAAATTTTGACGTTATAGAGCATAACGGTCTATTGTTTAATTATACTGCAAATTTGGCTAAATTTTATACCTTACATAATATTTTAGGCGCAATTTGTACGGCACGACAGCTTAATATTAGTAAAACAGAGCTAATTGACGGTTTGAATAGTTTTACGGGCGTCTCGCGACGTAACGAGTGTTTAGGCACGATTTATAATAAGCCAGTTTATATAGATTACGCGCATCATCCAACCGAAATTGAAGTGGCGTTTAAGGTAAATAATATAAATGATGATAATACTTTGGTTATTTTTCAGCCGCATACCTTTTCACGCACCAAGCTTTTATTTGATGATTTTGTTAAGGTGTTATCTTCGTGTAAAAACTTAATTATTTATAAAACGTATCCCGCGCGCGAAGCCTACGATTACGATGGCTCGGCTATTAAACTTTCTAAAGCGTGCAAAAATTCAGCCTATTTTGATGAAGATAAAGGGCTTTTTGATTACGTTAAGCAAAATATCCAAGCGTTTAATAAGATTTTAGTGGTGGGCGCAGGGGACGTTTATCAAAGTTTTGTTTCTCAAATTAAAAATAACCGTAGTTGAGCTACGGTTATTTTTTTACGCATAAAAACCTTTATGGTCTAAACACAAATATTTAATTATGAAGTAAATTGGAACGTTCAATATTACTATCGTTGGATATAAAACGTAACGCATTAGTTGCATACTTGACGAGAAATCAACGTTAGAAAGTATTGCGAACACGATAACAATTAAGAATAAATTGAGCATAATAACTGATATAAACTCAATTATAGACTTCATCGTAGGTATTTGTGCAACTCGTTTTTTAGGTTCTAAAAGGTAAATCAACGTCGATGTTAAAGGTAAAAGTGATATTATTGCACCAGTAATGATGAATAACGACTTGTTAACCTGGGCTGTCGTTGCTGTAAAATGCGATAATAAAAATAGTTCTAATACAACGAAACCAAAGAAAATTAAAGCTGAAATTGCATTTAATTTATTCGTGTAAATTGAATTAATTTTACGCTTTGTTGCGCCGTTAGAAACGTTAATTTTAAAACCTTCTGCCTTTGCGTATGCTTGAACGTCTGAAAAGTCAAATCCGTCAGTTTCGGGTTGTTGTGGCTTAAATTCAGCTGTTTTATGAGTGTGTAACGGTTGTTTATGAACTCTTTTTTGCTTAATTTTAGATATAAGCTCTGTATTATTTTGTTCACCAACAGGCTTTTCTTGTTCCAACTGTGGCTGTTTGCTTGAGCCTTTGGGTTGGAAAAACTCGTTGATATCCATACCTTCTTGGTAGTCAATTTCAACCGATTCTTTTTTAGGCTCTTCAACAGGTTTTTGTTTAGGGAATAACCTTTCTAAAACATTTTTATAATCGTGCTGAATAGGGGAGTTTGGTTGATAGTAATCATCTTCTTCAGGTTTTTGCCATTTAGAAGGTGCTTTTTGTTCAACTTCTGCTACTTTTTGTGTGGTTTGTGGCTGAACTTCTTCTTTAGGTTCAACCTTTATATCAGTTGTTGTTGCAATCGGTTCTGCTTTAACAACAGCTTCCGTTGGAGCCTTACTTGGCTTATTTTCAATAACTTCTTGTTTTTCTTCTTTAATTTGTTCCTTAATTTGCGTTGAAGCAACTTCCTTTTCAGCTTCATTTTGCTTTGTAGGAACTTGATAATTATCTAAACCGAGTAAAGTTATAACGTCAAACGTATCAGGGTCGGTTGCTAAATCCAAATTACCGGTAAGCGTAGGCTTTTTAGGTTGTACCTTTGGTTTTTCCGGTTGTTTTTCAGGTTTAACTTCTTTAGGCTTAATATCTGAAACTTCAGGAAAAGCAATTTGGTCAAAGGTAAGAATTTTTACGTTATCGGAATTTGAAATAATTGAAGATAGGTCTTCCTTTTGTTTTGGCGCAGGTTTTTCAGCCTTTGCTTCAACAGGCTTTGACTGTGGCGCATCTTGTTGCATAAAGTCGCGCAGAGCTTTGTCAACGTCAAAAGGCTCTTGCTCGGTAGAATGCATTCTGGCAGAATGCGTTTCAGTATTAGCAGGCGTTTCTTCAGTTGTTTCGGGTGTGATAATTAAATCGTTTATAAGCTGACGACGTGAAACCCATTTATCCTTGTTATCGTCAATATAGGTTTTACCTTTTTCAGTAAGCTGATAAAATTTACGCCTTACGCCATCTGATGACGTAGTACGATATTCAGTCACGTAACCTTGTTTTACGATGCGTTGAAGACAGCTATAAAAAGTGCCGTTTTTAAGTTCAAACTTACCAGCGGCACGAAGCTCAATTTCTTCACGTATTTGGTTGGTGTGCTTATCGTCGTCAACAAGTGATTGTAATACGATTGTATCAATGTGACCACGCAACATTTCGCTATTATTCGTTTCCATAAAAGCGTTCAAAATCCTTTGCAAACTTAAATAAATTATAACACTATTACGTTTCGTTGTCAATGGGTTTTACGAAATATAAAAGATATTGTCGCAAATTTTTGGCACGCTAAACGCTGTTATTTTAAATTTATTCTGTATAAATCCATTATATTTAATAATAATGTTAAAAATATCAGATTATATGCTAAATTTTAAAAATAATTGCGATTTGGCTAAATCGTATTATTATAAGGTCATCTATGCGCAAAACTTGTGTTTTACGCATAGTTTAAAAAAATGCCCTAAAATCGTTTGACAAACAAACTAATCCATTTTATAATATAATTGCAATAAAATTTAGGTGCAAGAAATGAACAATAACGATTATCATTTAAAGCAACAAATAAATACTATAAACAAATTATACCGTTTGACGGAAAAACTCCCTTTATTTATGCAGGAGTTCTTTTTGGGTATCGAATCAAATACTGCCCCGTTAACGCGTTTAAATTACGCAATGGATATTACTATATTTTTTGATTTCATTTCTCAAAAATACGATATCCCCTTATCTGAATTCACTATACAAATTTTAAATAAAATAACTGCGTTTGATATCGAGCAGTTTTTAAGCTATATTACAAGCTTTGATTACAACGGCGTGCATCATACCTGTAACGATAAAGCAAAAGCAAGAAAGCTTGCTTCTATTCGCTGTATGTATAAGTATTTTTTCAATCACGACCGTATAATTGCAAATACTGCCGCTAAAATTAAAACGCCTAAAATTCGTGATAAAGAAATCATTAGGCTTGAAAATAACGAGATTAAAAGTCTTTTACATACTGCTGAAACGGGTTCTGGCCTATCACAACACGCCCAGGCATACCAAAAAAACACTGCCGTGCGTGACGTTGCCCTGTTAACCTTATTTTTAGGCACTGGCATACGTATAAGCGAGCTTGTAGGCTTAAACGTTGACGATTTATTCTTTGATAATAATAGCTTTATTGTAACGCGTAAAGGCGGTGCGCGCACCATATTATATTTTACTGATGAAGTTAAAGTCGAGCTACAAAATTGGCTTAAGGAAAGAGATAAAATCGAAGACCTACCAAAAGATGAAAACGCATTGTTTTTATCATTAAAGAACAAGCGCATAAGCGTGCGCGCTGTACAAAATTTAGTTAGCAAATACGCTAAAATTGTCTCGCCTTTAAAGCACATTACACCGCATAAATTACGCAGTACGTTTGGCACTAAACTATACCGTGAAACTGGTGATATTTACGTTGTTGCCGACTATTTAGGACACCGTGATATTAACACTACAAAACGCCATTACGCTGCAATAAGCGACGATATTAGAAAGAACGCAATAACTAAAGTAACGCTA
Organism: Christensenellaceae bacterium; assembly: GCA_045637045.1. Lineage (GTDB taxonomy): Bacteria > Bacillota > Clostridia > Christensenellales > Borkfalkiaceae > UBA4636. The sequence continues at coordinate 4,483 of JAZTYT010000165.1, forward strand.
AAGGATGAACAAGAATAGTTAATTACTTTAGACATAAAAACAATTAAAATCACGCAATTTATCAATGATTATGCAAAATATTATAATTATAGAACCAATAATAGATAACCAAAATACTGACGATAGGATTGAAGAAGCAATCGCCCTTTGCGTAGCCGCTGGGGGCAAGGTTGTTTCAACCGTTACCCAAGTAATTAAAACAATAAAACCTGCAACGTTTATCGGGCTTGGCAAGGTTGAAGAAATCAAATGCGAAGCCATAGATTTACAAGCAGACCTATGCGTATTCAACGGCGAGCTATCGCCTTCTCAAACGCTCAATTTAACCGATTTAATCGGCATACCTGTTATTACGCGCACCAACCTAATATTAGATATTTTTGCAAGGCGCGCTGAAAGTGCCGAAGGTAAAATCTTGGTAGAACTTGCTCAGCTTAAATACATTTATCCAAGGCTTAAAGGTAAGGGCGATTCTCTTTCCCGTTTGGGCGCGGGCATCGGTACGCGTGGTCCTGGCGAAACAAAGCTTGAAACTGACAGGCGTCACATAAAGGGGCGAATTTTACGCCTTGAAAGAGATTTATTACAAATACAATCCAGACGCTCAAACGAATATTCAAGGCGTAAAAAGAATCAGGTTAAAACCGTTGCTTTGGTTGGATACACAAACTCAGGTAAATCTACCCTTTTAAATCTTTTATGCAAAAGCAACGTTTTAGAGCTTGACCAGGTATTTGCTACCCTTGATACTGCATCTAAAAAAGCGTATATAAACGGTAAAAACTTGATTTTAATGGATACCGTTGGTTTTATTAAAGAATTACCACCCGATTTGTTAAGGGCGTTTAAATCAACGCTTGAGTGCGTTAATCAAGCCGATTTACTTTTAAGCGTTGCCGATTGCACAAAAGACTGGCGCGCGCAGTTTGAAGTAACTGAAAATCTTTTAAAGGAATTAGGTACGCAAGTAAACGTAATTAAGGTCTTAAATAAATGCGATACCAACCCACAAGACTTTATCCCTGATGACGTTATAAAGATTTCTGCCCTTAAAAATATGGGCATAGATAAGTTAAAGCAAGAGATTTTAGCAAAATTATAATATTACAAAAAGCCCGAATTTATCGGGCTTTTTGTTTTATATTGTGGCAATATATTCTATAATTCGTTCTCTGTTTAGCATTATTTTTTTGTATAGTGCAATTTGATTTTTGGCGCGAACTAAATTGTGCGTAGGATATTCCGTTTTAAAATATAAGTCACCTTGCAAAAAATCGGTTAAAAACCTTGTTGCAAGTTCAAGCGTGATTGTTTCAATACCTAAATATAGAGTTGAAAGCTCGGTTGAAGTTAACTGATATTTAACCTGTGATAAAAATCCTTTAGTAAAGGCTTTAAATTTGTCAAAATCAAAATCAACTAAATCTAAATTTTCTTCATCTTCAACTACTGTTGAAGCAATCGATCTTATGCCATCGCCGTAATCGTAAGCGCAAAGACCCGGCATTACGGTATCTAAATCAACTACAACAAGGGCTTTTTTATTATCCTTATCAAATAAAACGTTATTGCATTTTGTGTCGTTATGGGTAACCCGCAGGGGCAATTTATTATCATTAAGTAAATTACATAATATCGACGCGCTGTTTTTCCTTCCTAATATGTAATCAATTTCAGTTTTAGCATATGCTTTTCTATTAAATTTATCATCCTTACTTGCCTGCTCCAAACTTTTAATGCGAAGTTTAGTATTATGAAAATCTTTTATTGTTTCATTTAATTTTGTTGCGTCAAAGGTGCTTAATTGTGCTTGAAACTTACCAAATGCAAAACCGGTTTCATAAGCAATATTAAGCTCCGACGCGCATTCATACGAGATTGAATTAGTAATAAAATTATACATTCGCCAATAGTCGCTATTTTCATCGAGCACAAAAAAGCCGTTAGGTTTTGCTTCAATACATTTTAACGGATAGTTTTTATCGTTACTTAAAATATGGCTTACAATGCTTACAACGTTTTGCATAACCGATTCAGGGTTGGTGAAAACGTATTTATTTATTTTTTGCAAAACGTACTTAACTGTAACAGAATTTTCAAGATAATCTACCACGTAGGTCGTGTTAATATTACCAACTTTAATCTCGTTATAACCTAAAAAAGCGCCGTTCACCTTAAATTGATTGCAAATTTTACCAATATCCATATAAATA
>JAZTYT010000166.1:0-3756 GCA_045637045.1 Christensenellaceae bacterium
ATAAGAAACGGTGCAAACGTTGGTTGGATTTTATGCGGAACCGACGCAAGGGTAAATTGCTTCGTACCACTCTTTGGTATGGGCTGGCGCGCCTACAGGGGTATCTACAAGCAAAACACCGAAGACTTAAAGCCAAGCGACGAAACGCTTAAGTTTTTAGCAGGTGTTGACGCGCACGCTTACGCCCAATACGTAAAATGCCCGGTCTTTTATATGACGGCAACCAATAGCCCTGACTTTGATTTTGACCGTGCAACCGACACGATAAGCCGTATTTCAAAGGAAACAGACTATTACGTAAATTACGCGCCACGTCTTAGAGACGTGCTTAACAAAAATTGTCGCCGTAACGCAGACTTGTTCTTTGCAAAATATCTTTTGGGCTTTAAGGCTGTGTTACCACTTGAACCGACCTTGACTGCAAGCGTGTTTGAAGGTGTTTTAAGCTGTGACGTTGAGCTTGACGTTTCCGACATCAAGCGCCCCAAAAACGTAACCTTTTACGTTGCCGAAGACAGCCCTAACCCAGCGATTAGGGAATGGAAGATAATTCCTGCTGAAAAAACCGTGCGCGATAATTTACGCACCTTTAACTACCATTTAGAAGGTAACTGCAATTTCGTTTCAATGTTTGCAGTAGTTGAATATAGAAGTGGCGTTACGGTAAGCTCAAAGGTGTTTACTAAAAAAGCCGAGCATAAAATGGACAAGCCTAAACGCTTGTTGTATTCTACTAAGGATAAATTAAGCACCTTCTCCCCATCACGCGTTAAGGACAAGGCTGTTGGCGGGCTTTATTTTGAAGACGAAAGCCCGGTTAATTACGTTGAAGGTGGAAGCGGTATCTGTGGCTTAAACTCTCAATATGGGTTAGTCAGCTACTCGGTTAACAGTCGCGACATCAACTTAAGCGATAATTCAATGTTCGTGTTCGACGTTTACACGCAGGAATATTGCTTGTTAAAGGTCGTTTTGATAGTTAAAAAAGACGAGCTGACCACCGTTGATTACACGGCGACAGTTGAAATCAAAGGCGGTTACATTTGGCAAAACGTAGTTATAAAAGCAAGTGATTTCAAATCGGATTTACGCATTGCGTTAAGGGATTTTTCTTCCGTTTGCGGTATTGCGTTTGAAACGGAAACAAAATGCGTTTTCAATAATATTTTGGTTATTTAACCACAAGGTGTGTTATGGCAGATAAGCTTTTTGACAACTTAATAGAAGTTGAGCAAAAGAAACAAGCTGAAAATCAAAGCTTTTTAAGGTTTATTGCCATACTCATCGCCGTATTTTCACTTTTCCTTTACGCACGCACCCAGATTTTTATGCTGATTGACGTTGTAGGGGATTCAATGTGTCCTACCTTGGATAGCGGTGATTTGCTTGTTGCAAGAAAAAATCGTACCGTCAAGCGTGGTGATATTATAGTGTTCACCACGGAAAACGGCGCTAAAAACCTTATCAAGCGCGTTATTGCACTTGAAGGCGATACGGTTTGGTCTGAAAACGGCAAGGTTTGGATTTCTTATACAGACGCTGAAAACAACTTAAAGCAATACAAGATTGCTGAAGACTACCTGATGAGTCAGGGTATAACCTACGTTGAAAAAACTACGGTTAAAAGTGGTTGTGTGTTTGTTTTAGGTGATAACAGGGCTATATCCAACGACAGCCGTAACTTTGGTCAGATTGAGCTTGACAGCGTTTTAGGCGTCGTTACAAACTGGTCGGTTATGGGGAAGCATTCTATTTTTGCAAAACTATTTTATCTTCTTTAGAAGATAACTAAAATTGTTTGTTCATATATTTCTATACATTTTCATTTTTAAGGAGTAAACTTTATGTCTTATTTTCACATTACTTCAGACAGTACTTGCGATTTATCTGAAGAATTAATCCAGGCGAACGACATCACTTTATTACCACTTGGTATTTTTCTTGGCGATACGCTTTATCACGATAACGTTGATATCAATGCAAAGCGCGTTTTAGAATACGTTGACGAAACGGGTGTTTTACCAAAAACTTCAGCAACTTCTACGCAAGAATATATTGACTTTTTTACAAAATTAACCGCTGACGGGAAACCTGTTTTACACTTTTCAATATCTTCTGGCGCATCTTCTTGCTGTGAACACGCTAAATTAGCCGCACAAGAATTTGATAACGTTTACGTTGTTGATAGTCTTCAATTATCTACAGGCCAAGGCTTACTCGTATTAAAAGCAGCAGATTTCCGTGCTGCCGGTATGGACGTTAAGGAATGCTACGAAAAGATTTTAGAGCTTGCGCCCAAGGCAAGAACCAGCTTCGTTTTAGACCGTCTTGACTTTTTACACAAGGGCGGCAGATGCTCTTTGGCAAAATTAATCGGTGCAAAGATTTTAAAAATTCACCCACATATTTCTATGCGTGAAGGCTCATTGAAATTTAAAAAGAGCTATCAAGGTAATTTATTACGTGGCGTTGGTCAATACGTTGCTGATTTAGCAGCTGAATTTACCGATTACGATAAAACAAGGGTGTTCGTTACCCACTGCTTTGCTGATGAAGCAATCGTTGAAAGGGTAAAAGAAAGGGTTAAAGAATTATTCGACTTTGACGAAATTATCGAAACACACGCAGGCACGACGATAACTTCACACTGTGGTCGCAACTGCATCGGCGTACTCTTTATCGCTGAATAATCACTACTAAAAGGAGATTTTTATGGCTAATTCAAGAAATGAAGTTCCTGCAAATCGCAAATGGAATACTGCCCATATCTACGAAGACCATTCGTTATGGGAAAAGGATTATAAATGGGTTGAGCAGAACATTGATTTTGCAAAATACCAAGGCAAATTAAACAACGTTGAAACAATCAAAGATTGTTTAAACGCTATCGACAAGGTAAGCCTTATTTTAGAAAAGCTTTACGTTTACGCGTCAATGCGTTCTGACGAAGACAAGCGCGAAAGCTTTTTTAACGGCTTGCTTGCAAGGGCGCAAGGCTTATTCGTTAAGTTCTCATCGGCAGTTTCGTTTATGACGCCTGAACTTACCAAATTACCTGCTGAAACGTTAGAAGCATTCTCAAAAGATCCTGCGCTTCAAGACTATAGCTATGATTTAGAAAGAATTATCGCTGAAAAGCCACACGTATTAAGCGAAGAAACCGAAAGGGTGCTCGCGCTTGGTGGACAAGTTTTCGGTGGGTTTAGAAACGTTTTCGGTATGATTGACAATGCTGATTTACCTTTCCCAACCATCAAAACCAAAGACGGCAAGGTTAAAGTAACCCACGGCGTTTACGGCTTATCGTTAAGAAACGAAGACCGTGATTTTAGAAAGAAAGTATTCAAAAAATACTACGCAGCGTACGGTAGCTTGTTAAACACGATTACCGCGTCCTACGTTGGTAACGTCCATAAAGACGTGTTTACCACAAGGGCAAGAAATTACAATTCCTGCCTTGAAAGGGCATTATTTGGCGAAGACGTTTCAGAAGTAGTTTATAAAAACCTTTTGTCAAGCGTACACAACAGCTTCCCACTTTTACACAGATACGTAAACCAAAAGAAGGAAGCTTTAAATCTTGACAAGATGCATATGTGGGACATCTATATGCCAATCGTTGAAAACGCTGAATTACAGCTTGACTATGAAGACGCGTTCAAGCTTGTTAAAAAAGGCTTACAGCCACTTGGCGAAGACTATTTAGAACTCTTACAGCAAGCCCACGACGACGGCTGGATTGACGTTGAAGAAACC
>JAZTYT010000167.1:0-9064 GCA_045637045.1 Christensenellaceae bacterium
GGAGAGGAACTCCTAACGAAAAGTCTTTTGTAATTAACGCTAACTGTCCCCGTTTTGGAACAGGTGAAGCAAAGGGCGTTTTCAAGCATTCTGCCCGCGGACTCGATGCTTACATCATCTGCGACTGCTTCAACTACAACATTACTTACAATATGTACGGTAAAGAGGTTCCCATGAGCCCCGATGACCATTATCAAGACTTAAAGCGTATTATTGCAGCTATGGGCGGTAAGGCAAGACGTGTTAACGTTATTATGCCTATGCTTTACGAAGGTAGACAGCATAAGCGTTCTGGCCGTGAATCGCTTGACTGCGCGCTTGCGCTTCAAGAAATCATTAATATGGGCGTAACCAATATCATCACCTTTGACGCCCACGACCCACGCGTTCAAAACGCAATCCCACTTTCGGGCTTTGAAGACATCCGTACGTCTTACCAAATGATTAAGGCGTTGGTGCGCGAATACCCAGACATTGAAATCAACCCTGCAAAAACAATGATCATCTCACCTGATGAAGGCGGTATGGGTAAGTGTATGTACTTCTCTTCCGTTATGGGGATTGACCTTGGTATGTTCTATAAGCGCCGTGACTATTCTAAAATCGTTAACGGCAAAAACCCAATCGTTGCCCACGAATATTTAGGCAGAAGTGTTAGCGGTAAAGACGTTATTATCGTTGACGATATGATTTCATCGGGCGACTCGATTATCGACGTTGCTAAACAGCTTAAGAAAAAGGGCGCAAGACGTATTTTCGCATTTGCAACTTTCGGGCTTTTCTGTAACGGCCTTAAAAAGCTTGACAACGCTTATAACGACGGCATTTTATCACGCGTTTTCACCACAAACTTAATTTACAGGACACCTGAGCTTTTACAAAGAAAGTGGTATGCTGAAGTTAATATGTGCAAGTACGTTGCTTATCTTATCGACACTTTAAACCACGACGATACAATCAGCCACTTGCTTGACCATTCTGATAAAATTCACGCCTTACTTGATAGACACAACAACAAATAAAGGCACTTTAAAAAAGGAGTTTTTATGGCTAAACCTACACCAATTATTGCGCTAATTTACGACTTTGATAAAACGCTTGCAACCGACGATATGCAAAACTTTTCCTTCATACCCGCATTAGGTATGGAAAGTCAAGAGTTTTGGGGGCTTTCAAGGGTTTTAGTTCAAAACACGGGTATGGATAAGATTCTTGCTTATATGTACCTTATGATTGAGCAATGCAAAAAGCAGAATATACCGCTAACGCGTGAGTACTTAAACGCGCTTGGTAAAGACGTTAAGTTTTTTGACGGTGTAACCAACTGGTTTAAGCGCATTAACGCTTTCGGGCAGGAGCTTGGCGTTCAGGTTGAACACTACATCTTATCAAGTGGCACTAAAGAAATTATCGAAGGCACTTCTATCGCTAAAGAATTTAAAGATATTTACGCTTGTGAATTTTTGTTCGATGAAGAAACTGGCGTTGCAACCTGGCCACGTATTGCCATAAACTACACTACAAAAACCCAGTTTTTATTCCGTGTTGCAAAAGGTATTTTTGATATTCAAGACGATGCGAGCGTTAACACGAGAAGCAAGTCTGTTAGAATTCCGTTTAGGAACATCGTTTACATTGGCGACGGTTTAACAGACGTACCTTGTATGACGCTTGTTAAGGAACGCGGTGGTAAGTCAATCGCCATTTACCCAAAGGGGCAAAAAGAAAAGGTTTACGGGCTATATGAAGAAGAACGCGTAAACTTCATCTGCCGTGGCGACTATTCGTCAAACAGCGATTTAGATAAAATCATCAAGCTTATTATTAACCAGGTTTCCGTAACCGACGCACTTATCAACAAGGAAACAGAACTACTTAAAAAATAATATAAATATTAAAGGCTTCCCGCAAAGGGAAGCCTTTTTTGATGTAATTTAATTAGATTATCTGCTTTTAATCGACCTATAGAAGGACTTTTATGTTTTTTAGCTATTTAATTATCCTTGCAACGCCACTTTTAATAGCAGCTTCTTTAACGGCTTTTGCAACATTTTTATGTGCTGTGTAATCAACGGCTTTTGGGATAATATATTGGGCGCAAAGCTTGTCGTTTGGAACGGTTTCAGCGATAGCGCGAGAAGCTGCAAGCATCATTTCAAGATTGATATCGCTTGCGCGCACGTCTAACGCACCCCTGAATAAGCCCGGGAAAACCAAAGCGTTATTTATTTGATTTGGGTGCTTACTGCTACCGGTACCAACGATTGCTGCGCCAGCCTTTTTAGCAAGCTCGGGCTGAATTTCAGGCACGGGGTTTGCCATCGCGAAAACGATTGCTTTGTCGTTCATACTTTGTACCATTTGTTCAGTCACTATATTTCCAACCGAAACGCCAACGAAAACGTCAGCGCCAACAAGCGCGTCTTTTAAACTACCTTTTAGTTTGCGCTTGTTTGAAATCGTACTTACTTCCTGGTGGGATTTATTTTCAAAAGTATCGCCCTGACAAATAATGCCGAACTTATCAACGAAAATAAGGTCCTTAACGCCCATATTTAAAAGGTATTTACCGATTGATATACCAGCAGCGCCTGCGCCGTTAACCACAACCGTAACGTCTTTGATAGGCTTATCAACAACCTTAAGCGCGTTGATAAGCGCTGCGCCAACAACGATTGCAGTGCCGTGCTGGTCATCGTGGAAAACTGGTATTTCAAGCTCCTTTTTAAGCCTTGTTTCAATCTCAAAACAGCGTGGGGCTGAAATATCTTCTAAATTGATACCGCCAAAACTGCCTTCTAAAAGCTTTATGGTACGAATAATTTCTTCAGTATCGGTTGTTTTTAAGCAAAGTGGAAAGGCGTCAACGCCACCAAACTGCTTAAACAAAGCACATTTACCCTCCATAACGGGCATACCTGCTTCAGGGCCGATATTACCAAGCCCTAAAATTGCAGTGCCGTCGGTGATAACTGCAACGGTGTTTGCGCGCCCTGTTAAAGTAAAGCTGTTATTTATATCTTCTTTAATTGCAAGGCAAACGTCTGCAACGCCCGGTGTATAAGCTAAAGCTAAAGCTTCTTCCGTGTCAACGGGGGCTTTAACTTTGGTTTCGATTTTACCTTTCCATTCAAGGTGCTTATTTATTGACGGTGTTTGATTCATTTTACTCCTAAAAGTGTTAAAAACACTAAATTTTATGTGTTTAATCGGCTTATAGGCCGACTTTTAATTTATAAGTAAAAAATTTCTTTCAGTTTGTTAAGCATAATTGAAGCGCATAAAACGTCAGCCGAGCCACCGATTGATACGTTATTTTGAATACAATAATCAGTAAGGCTTATAAGCGCGTTTTCATCGCGAGTATCAACGCTTGAAATAAGGTTTTTAAAGTGATTGTAATTATCTATAGTTTTTGCGCGCTTTAGCAAAACAGAATCGTCAATTTGGCTAACGATTGTAGTTAAAACCTTGTGTAAGCTATTATCATTAAGCATTTCGCACGCGTTTTTAACTGACGGGAAGCCTTTTTTTGTTTCACCACGCAAACCTAAAAAGTTATTGGTATATGCGTTGTAACCAAAGGTTTCAAGTGGCTTATCAACCGAAGGATGGGTTGCAATTTGTTTTGCAATTTCAAAAATATCGTCAAACTGACGGCAGGTTTTTATTGCGTAACCAATAGCAGATAAAAGTATTAAGCTAATAAATATAAAGCCCTTGTAGGCGTTTACGCCACCAGTTTTTGTAAACATTTTGTTTTCGCACTCAAGTCCCATTGGCCGCAAAATATCAATAAAGCGCTCGGGAGTATTTTCAGTCAAGCCAACGAAAAAGCCTTGCGTAAGAGTATCTATAATACTATCCTGCGCCGTAAGCATAAGATTGTAATCCATATCGGCGTGCGAGCCCTTGCTTTTTTTAGTTACAAGCCCAAATTTGTTTTCAAGCTCAAGTTCAGATACAAGGCTAAACTTTATAATTTCAGATATTTTTTGAGTGAAAAACTCGTTAGTTTTTTGGGTTAAAAAGTCGTTTAACTGGCTTATAGGGTGACTTTTAAGCCTACCACACACAAATGCCGGGTTATCACATAAATAGCATTTACGAGTCTTGTTACGGCTTATTGACGCGCTTGTATTTTTTAAATGCACGTCAATATCAACGAACCTGCCGATGGGGGTGTTTTCTTCTAAATCTATTGCAAAAGCTTTATAGTCAAAATCATCATTTAGTGCAAAAATATAGCAAACACCGTCGGAATTTTGGTCGATAATCGGCTTATAGCCCCACTTTTTATAAATTACGTTTGCAAAATAATTACATAAAACAAAAGATGGGTAAATGTTTTTACACCCACCTGCAACGTTTGCCTTTACCGAAATCACGTTGTGATTTTCGGTAAGGCTTGATATTAAGTTGTGTCTGTTTTCGCGGTCAAACAGGATTTGTTGTTGGCAACTCATTAGACACTACCCTTTATTGAATATCAAATTTTAAGCGTTGTTTGTTTGAACTTCGTCGTAAAATCTGCCAAGAGCATAGAAAAAGGTTGAAAGCTTATTTAAGTATTCAAAAATAATCAAGCTTCCACCGTGTTCTTCAAACACCCTTGCGTATGCCCTTTCAGCGCGACGGGTAATAGTCCTTAAAACGTGGGCTTTTGCACCCAACGGCGTTTCACCCGGCAAGCAAAAACCGTTAAACGCGCCAACCTTGGCTTCGTAATCGGCAATCAAGGATAAAAGCTCGGATAAATGTAGTTCGCCAATATGCCCAAAGCCACCGGCAACTTCGCCCATCATCGTTGATAAAAGCGAAACGATTTTTCTTAAGTGCATTTCAAGGCGTTTGTCTTCAACGTGATGGATAAACTCCATTATGAAGGCTGAAAGCTCGTCAACGCTTCCAAAAAATTCAATTTTAGTATCGGTTTTTATAGTTTTATCGCCAATAAGATCGGTTGTAAGCGGTTGATTTTTAACCATTGCCATTCTCCTTTAGCTTGTGATTGTTATTAAAAGTTACGGTGAACACAGTCCCCTTTTCAATTTGGCTTTCAACGGTGATATCCCCACCGTGAAGCAAAGCGATTTTCTTACAAATAGTAAGACCAATGCCCGTGCCACCCGTTGCACGATTACGACTGTCGTCAACACGATAAAACCTATCAAAGATAAATTGCTTATGCGCGTCTTCAATGCCCACGCCGGTATCGGCAACAGATATAAAAGCAACGTTTTTATCATTAACGCCCGTTGTAATGATAACTTTACCCTTTTCAACGTTGTATTTTATTGCGTTATCAACAAGGTTTGAAACCATATGCAACAAAAATACGTAATTACCGTTGATTGTAACGTCGGTATTATCATAAACGATTTGAACGTTTTTATTTTGCGCCAGCGGTGTTTGGTTGTTGATTGCCGAAACCACCACGTCAGCCAAATTTATAGGCTCGGTTTTAAAGGATTGGTCGGTAATATGGTCGATACGCGACAGATATAGTAGCGCGTCAACAGTGTTCTTCATACCGTTTGACGCAAGTAAAATTCGGTTTGCGTAATCTTGAACCTTATTTGGGTCGGTAATAAGCCCAGACGCAAGAAGCTCTGAAAACCCGCTGATAGAAGTAATCGGGGTTTTAAGCTCGTGCGAAGCGTTGGATAAAAACTCAACGCGACGGCGTTCTTCCACCCTTGCGTCAGTTACGTCAAAAATAACGATTGACACAAGCTTTTTACCACTCGTTTCTAAATAATGGTTAAAGCTGACGTAATAAATCTTTCCGTCGCTGGTGGAAAAATCCATATGTACGTCTTTAATCAAGCCGTTTGGGATAAGGCTTGTGAAACGCTGGTTGTTAAGGTTGTCAAGATAGTGGCTGGTTTGCCCCTGTTTAAACAGCGTAAACTGCTTTGCAAACTCGTTTATAGTTATAATAAAGCCGTCGGTATCCAAAATAACGATGCCTTCGTTAATGTTATTGATAACCGAGTCCAGCTTGTTTTTTTCAGCGTTTACGTTTTGAATATATTGTTGAATATTACCGATAACGGCGTTGATTTCGCGGTAAACTTCGGTAACTTCAGGATAAGGCGCGTTCAAATTGATTGGCGCGTAGCTTCCACCTGCAACTGTTTTTAAGTGGCGATTGACGTTGGAAACGCTGTTAACGATGTTTTTTGACAGTTTATTGGTCATAATTACAGAAAAGACCATAACTATAAGCAAAAATACTGCAAGACAAAACGCGCTTGTAATGATAAATTCCGAATTGTCAATCATCGCAACCGAAGTGCGCAGGATAAAATCATCGCTAAAACGCACTAAACAATGCATTTTAGCGTCGGCAATATAAACGACGGGTTGGCTAACGCCTTGAGTGACGCTGTTAAGCTCTTTAGGGGTAAGCTGTGCTAAAACGCCTTCGCCCATAACGTCAGAGTCACCGTCAATCTTAATGTAACCCAAATTGTCAGCAAGCACAATTGAATAACGATCCTGCCCGTCGGTCAACCGATAAACAACGGCTGATAAGTTGTCGCTTGAAGCTTCTTCAAGTTCTTCCTTAAATATATCTGCAACGTATAAAAGCTCCTTTTCCTGATTATAACGGTTGATGTAGTTGGTAATAAACAGCGTTATAAAAAAGAAAGCGATTAAACTGACGGATAAAATCAATAAATTGCGCCAAACAAGCTCCTTTTGCATTTATTATTCCTCGCAGTTGAGTATATAGCCTATAGAACGCACGGTGGAAATGTATTGCTTGTCGGTAACCTTACTTAATTTTTCCCTAATTGATTTGATGTGCATATCAACGGTTCTCGTTTCAACTTCAACGTGGAAGCCCCAAATAAGGCGTAATAACTCGGTACGGCTAACAACCGTGCCTTTTTGCTTCATTAATAAGTATAAAAGCTTAAATTCCTTTGGCGTTGTAGGTATGAACGTGCCGTTTACCGTGCAGATGACTTTAGCCCTGTCGATTGTGATTTCGCCCACGGTTAATACTTGTGGCTCATCAGCCTTTGGTTGGGCGTTACGAAGCGCTGAACGCACCCTTGAAATGAATTCATTTACCCTAAACGGCTTGAAAACAAAGTCAACTGCGCCACCGTCAAGGTTATTAACGACCGTTTGCTCGTCAGAAAGCGCTGATAAAATAATGATTGGGATATGATTGTAATTTTCATCAGCTTTAAGTTTTTTAACGATTTCCGTACCCGACATACCAGGTAGCATCAAATCAAGAATAACAAGTTCGGGCGTAACGGTTTTTAAACGCTTAAAAAAGTCAGCACCGTTTAAAAAGCCTTCGGCGTTATAGCCGTGAATTTCTAAAACTTCCTTTAAAAGTGCTTGTATAGCTAAATCGTCTTCAACGAAGAATATAGTTTCGTTCATCAATACCTTCCTCCACGTTAAATCTACGTTTGTTGATAAAATAAAATACTAAAACTGCAACGGACACCACGATTGCTATTACTACAGTCGTAATTCGCCCCTGTTTGACCGTGTAAACACCAGCTTCACCAATCTCTGGCATAACGTCGGGGTCGTAAGCGATGCCGTAATCTGCTGCAAGCCCACGAATATTAAGCATACTTGCAACGGGTATTTGTTTAATTAAAAAATGCTGTATCAAGCCGTAATTATCCTTGTTTGCGTCAAACTTGGATAATTTGCTTGTGATTTTCGTTGTAGGGTCTTGAAACCCTGTGTCTATATAGGCTTCCGAGCTTAAACCGATACCGACAGAGCTACCACCAACGTTGAGTAAGAACTTGGCGTTAGGCACTATTTGTGTCAAATATTCCAATCTTTTGTCGATATTTGTCGAAAAATCAGGCTGGTAAATGAAATTTACGCCTTGCGCTTCAACGCGCGCCCTGATTGAAGCCTTGATTTCTTCCTTGGTGCGATTAGTTTCGATAAAAAGGTCTTCTTCATCGTGGAAGCTTTCGCCAGTGTCCGAACTACCACCAAAAGAAACGTAATCAACCTTACCTTTTAAAAGACCGCTTGCTTTAAGATGCACAAACATATCGAAAAAGGTAAATTCAGTATCGGTTGCGCCGTAGCTTGACGCCCCGATAGAAATCATAACTGCCGTTTTAAGCCCAAAAACCTGCGCTGCAGAAAGGGCTGCGATATTAAGCCCCGGGAAGGAGCTTGAAAACAGGAAAACGACTTCATCACCACTTTTAAGGTTGGCTTTATAAAAATAGTCGATAATAACTGCCGACCAGTTAGGGTTACAGGTAGTGCGCTTTGCTTGTAAAACGCCTTCAGTCGTGGTGATTGAGCTAAGATTAGCACCGATTATCCCAGTTTGAAGCTTATCCTGTTTAACGATAGGAATATCGTTTTGGATTTTGTATTGCTTGATTGAATCAAAGCAAGACTGGGTTAGCGTTGAAGCTTCAATCATTTTATCGTGGTACGGGTGCTTGCTTTCTTTGGCAAACGCAACGTTAGAAAGCAACGCTAAAACGATAACGAGCATCCAAATCAACAATAAAAGCTGGGCAATGGACAAACGCTTTTTCATAATACCACCCCAACGAGTGATAAAAGCAAGATTAAAAGTTCCAAAAAGCCAGTAACGATTACCGTTGAAGCAACGGTTTTAATTGCGCCTTGCTTATGGATATTGTTTGCAATAATGCCCGACACCGTGTAACCGACGAGCGACAACGCAACCACCGTGAAATCCTTAGCAAATAACCCGAAAATAAGGTTGATAACAAGGTGTAATAAAAAGCTAACGATAATATGAAGCACAAACCTGCGCTTACCGAAGATAATAATCTTTTTTGATAATAAACTGACCAATAACTGCGCAACGACGGCAACGACGAGCGTATAGATGATGCGCATAGGTTGAGTAATATAAACGACCATAAGCCCCGGCACTATTATACCACCCGGGCTGATATCGGTTAATTCATAAAATATGATGCTGACAATTATGCCAAGGAGTAAAATTTCACTCATAAATTGTCACCTTCCTCAAAAAAGTTAATTATATCCATACCTGCGCCCTTGAAGTCGGATC
>JAZTYT010000168.1:0-8104 GCA_045637045.1 Christensenellaceae bacterium
ATACCTTCCGAAGCCTTTATGTCAATCTTAAAGATCGACAGCCAATAAAATAAGTCTTATATGCGGTGCAATACTTTGTTATTTGGCATTTTTTACAATTCCTGCGTACGCTTTAGTACGCTCCCTTGTAAAAAACACCAAATGCCTCGTCTTGCTTGCATCTAAAACTTATTTACGTTAAATAGGTTTGAGTGTGTTATTTGGTATTTTTTGCAATTCCTGCGTACGCCATAGTACGCCCCCTTGCAAAAATTCACGTCTTGCTCGCATCTAAAACTTATTTACGTTGTTGACTTAATTGCGTTATATAAAAAAGGATTTTTATGGCAGGGATTTATATTCACGTACCATTTTGTAAAGACAAATGCACTTATTGCGACTTTGCTTCATACCCCCGTGAAATCGGTAAGGCTGAAGCCTATTTTGCCTGTCTTTACAAGGAAATAAAAAGCCGTGCGTCAGAGCTTAAGGATAAGACCTTTAACACCGTCTATTTTGGCGGTGGCACGCCGTCTTACGTTGACCCCAAGTTTATACTCGGGGCAATGCGCCTTATAAAAGAGCAGTTTAACCTATCTGACGATTTAGAAGTTACTTTAGAAGTCAATCCCGGCACGATTGACAAGGAAAAGCTTTTAATCTATAAAAAAGCAGGCGTAAACCGTTTCAGCGTGGGCTTGCAATCGGCTGACGATAAGATTTTAAGGGATATCAACAGGATACACAACCTGACCGACTTTTTACGCACGATGAAGCTACTTAAGGGCTTCAACTTAAGCGTTGACGTTATGATTGGTTTACCAAACCAAACGCTTGAAAGCGTTAAGCAAACGGTTATGCTTGCAACGAGTCAAGATATCAAGCATATATCCGTTTACGCGCTTACCCCCGAAGAAGGTACGCCAATGTATTCAAGGTATCTAAACGGCGATTTACCCGACGCAGATACGGTCAGCGATTACTACGAAGAAGTCGTTAAAATGCTTGAAGATTTAGGCTTTTTCAGGTATGAAGTTTCCAACTTTGCCAAAAAGGGCTATGAATCGCGCCACAACCTTAACTACTGGAAGCGTGGCGAGTACATAGGCTTTGGCGTTGCAGCGTCGTCCTTTATAAACGAGCGTCGTTTTACCAACGCACAACGCATTGACGAATACGTGCATTGTTTGTTGCACGATAAATACCCCGAAATTTTAAGTGAAGAAATCGAGCCGGACGAGAGAAGGTTTGAATACGTTATGCTTCACTTACGCACCGAAAGGGGTATTGATTTTGAAGAATACAAAAATTATTTCGGCACGGATTTTAACGCTGACTTTAAGCATAAAATCCCACCCGTTTTAAAATATTTAGACCTTGATGAGAAGGGTGTTAAAATTAAAAAGCAATACCTTTACGTTCAAAACAACATTATAATCCATTTTATGGATTAGCTTTTAGGGAGTGTAAACCCTTACAAAAACAGGGCTATAAGCCCATTATTAAACGATTAGGAGTACAAGCGTGACTGATTTCGTGCATTTGCATCTTCATACCGAATACAGCATTTTAGATGGTGCTGCCAGAATAGACCAGATTTTTAAAAAGGCTAACGAGCTTGGTCAAAAGGCCGTCGCTATTACCGACCACGGTAATATGTACGGCACTCTTTACTTTGCCGAAATGGCAAAAAAGGCAGGCGTTAAGCCAATCATCGGGTGTGAGCTTTATATGTGCGAAAATATGCGCGATAAGGGTAACGCCGGTAACGGTAGCTTTGACCATATCATTTTGCTTTGCAAAAACGACGCTGGCTATAAAAACCTTATACTATTAAATTCCGACGCTTTCGTTGACGGGTTCTATTACAAGCCAAGGAGCGATTACAAGCAGTTAAAGGCGCATAGCGAAGGCTTGATTTGTTTATCGGCTTGTCTTGCGGGTAAGCTTCCAAGGTTGTTGCTTGCAGGCGATTATCAAGGTGCAAAAGCCCACGCTTTAGAAATGAAGCAAATCTTTGGCGAAGACTATTACATCGAATTACAAGACCACGGCATAAGGGAACAA
This sequence comes from Christensenellaceae bacterium, assembly GCA_045637045.1. GTDB lineage: Bacteria > Bacillota > Clostridia > Christensenellales > Borkfalkiaceae > UBA4636. The sequence continues at coordinate 2,047 of JAZTYT010000168.1, forward strand.
AAGCAGGTTAACCCGTTACTTATAAAGCTTGCGCGTGAGCTTGATATTGGGCTTGTTGCCACTAACGACGTGCATTACATCAACAAGGAAGACGCGCTTATCCAGGAAGTAATGCTTTGCATTAACACCAAGCGCACGATGGACGACCCTGCCCATATGCGCTTTGAAACTGAAGAGTTTTACATTAAGAGCGGGGATGAAATGGCTGAAATTTTCCCCAATCTCCCCGAAGCCATTGAAAACACGGTAAAAATTGCCGATAAGTGTAGTGGTGAAATTTTCAAGCTTGACAAAAAATGCGAGCCTATCCGTGACCCGTCTTTAACGCCGGGGTATATTCCCGCAGACGGCTCTACTCCTTACGAATTTTTAAAGCGCATCGCTGAAGACGGTATGAAGGAGCGTTATCCCGTTATTACCGATGAAATTCAAAAAAGGTTTGATTACGAGCTTGAAACCATTGCCTTTATGGGCTATTTGGAATACTACCTTATCGTTTGGGACTACATCAACTGGGCAAAAGAGCACGATATCCCAGTCGGCGCAGGGCGTGGTAGCGGTGTATCGAGTATTATTGCTTACTCGATGGGTATTACCGACGTTGAACCACTCCAATACGATTTGCTGTTTGAAAGATTTTTGAACAGGGAAAGGGTTTCTATGCCCGACTTCGACGTTGACTTTTGTACCGACCGTCGCCAAGAAGTTATCGAATACGTGCGTGAAAAATACGGCTACGATAACGTTGCGCAAATTATTACCTTTGGTACTATGGCGTCAAAGGCTGCCATAAAGGACGTTGCAAGGGTGTATAACGTGCCCTTTAACGACGTAAACAAGGTTACAAAGCTTATCGGGTTTGGGCAATCCATTGCCGAAAGCTTGGGCATAAAAAACAACAAGGACGGCGTTAACGTAGGCTCGCGCGAGCTTAAAGATATTTACGACAGCGACGACACCTTAAGAAACGTTATCGACATTGCAATGAAGCTTGAAGGTATGCCAAGGAATATTTCTATGCACGCCGCAGGCGTAGTTATTTGCAATAAGGTTATCAAAGAAAATATTCCACTTGCAAGATCGGGCGAAGATATCGTAACACAGTTCGATATGAAGGAAATCGAACAGCTTGGTATGCTTAAAATGGACTTTTTGGCATTAAAAACCCTTACCGATATCAAAAAAGCCGTCGATTATATTCGTGAAGACTATGGTATAGAGATTGACTTTAGAAAGATTGGTTACGATGAAAAGGTTGTTTTCGACCTTATCTCGTCGGGCGATACCGACGCCGTGTTCCAGTTAGAATCGGGCGGTATGAAAAAGTTTATGCGCGAGCTTAAGCCTAATAACCTTGAAGACATTATCGCTGGTATTTCCCTGTTTAGACCAGGCCCGATGAACTCGATACCACAATACGTTAAATTTAAAAACAATCCGCATCTTATGACCTATAAGCACCCGCTTTTAGAGTCGATTTTAAAGGTTACCTACGGTACGATTATCTACCAAGAACAGGTAATGGCAATCGTTCAAAAGCTTGCAGGGTATTCTTTAGGTCAAGCAGATATTATCCGTCGTGCGATGGGTAAAAAGAACGTTGAAGAAATGAACAACCAACGCCGTAAATTTATTTACGGTGAAAAGGCCGAAGACGGCACGGTTATCATTGAAGGCGCTCTCTCACGTGGCGTACCTGAAAACGTTGCGGCTGAAATCTTTGACGAAATGGCCGACTTTGCTAAATACGCGTTTAACAAATCGCACGCCGCGGCTTACGCTGTTTTGGCGTACCAGACGGGTTATTTAAAAGCCCTTTACCCACAAGAGTTTTTGGCTGCCGTATTAAACAACCGTATCGACAGCATTGACGAAGTAACCAAGTACGTTATGTACTTAAAGCAACGTGGTATAAAGGTTTTACCACCAGATATTAACAAGAGCCAGCAGTACTTCTCGGTTGAAAACAAGGCTGTTAGAATCGGTCTTGTTGCAATCAAGAACGTTGGTCACGGCGCAATGGATTCCATCGTTAAGGAACGCCAAAAGGGTGGGGAATTTAAGTCCTTTGAAGACTTTTTATCAAGGATTGACGTTAAAGCCCTTAATAAGCGTATGGTTGAAAACCTTATCTACGCAGGTGCGTTTGACAGCTTTAAGGTTGAACGCTCCAAATTAATTTGCGTTACGGAAGAGCTTATTGAACGCGCCAATGCAATCGCGCGCGAGCGTGACAGCGCGCAGTTAAGCTTTTTTGGCACGGTTTTGGAACAAACTACCCTTACGGCTGATTATCCTAATATCAAAGAGTACGATAACAAGGAAAAGCTTTTACACGAAAAGGAAGTTTTAGGCGTTTATCTTTCGGGTCACCCACTTGAAGGGCATATGGACCAGTTCAATAAGTACACCTTTAACCTTTTAGCCCTTGACGATTACGAAGAAGACGAAGAAGGCAACAAGGTTTACCCGTATTTAAAGGACGGTCAGGCAATTTCTATGGGTGGTATGCTTAGCGCTGTTACCAAAAAGACGACCAAGTCGGGTCAAACTATGGCAATTTTAAACGTCGAAGACGTTTACGGTAGCATTGAAGCAGTTATGTTCCCCAAAACCTACGACAGGTTTAAGGATAAGCTTGAAATTGAAGCAATCGTTGAAATCGTTGGTAAACTGCAAATCCGTGACGGCGAAAGACCAAATATTCTGGTTGAAAAATTAGATATATTAAATCAGGCGAAGCCACTTTCAAAAACGAGCGTTGACCAAACGCAAATCATAGCGCCAAAATCGGGCACTCCGTTTGCAATTAAGGGCGCGGAAGAGCCTGAAGTTAAGGTTCAAAAGCAATACCTTTGCATTACGCTTAACGGCGCTGACGAGCTTTTAAAGGACGAAATTATCGAGATTTTGGAATGTTACCCGGGCGAAGTTGAAGCCTATATGAAGATAGGTGGTAAAAACTACAGGGTGGGCTTTGGCTGTAGAAATTCCAAAGGGCTTATAAGCGAGCTTTCAACCGTTATTGACGTTAAAAATATACAGTTTTTTACTAAATAATTTGGATAGGGTGGAAAAATGAAGAAAATTGCAATATTGACAAGCGGTGGCGACGCGCCCGGTATGAACGCTTGCCTGCGCGCCTGCGTGAGATACGCGCTATACAGTAACCTTGAAGTTTACGGCGTGGAAAGGGGCTATGAAGGGCTTATAAACGATGATATCTTCCCGATGAACGCGCGTTCCGTTTCGGGTATAGTACAAAGGGGTGGCACGATATTAAAGTCGGCAAGGAGTGAAGAATTCACCACCGAAGAAGGCTTGAAAAAGGCGGCGGCAAACCTGCACGTGCACGGCATAACGACTTTAATAGTTATCGGTGGCGACGGCACTTTTAAGGGTGGTAAGGCGTTAAGCGATAGGTATGACGTTAACGTAATAGGTATCCCGGGCACTATTGACAACGACCTTGAATACACCGATTACACAATCGGGTTTGATAGTGCCGTAAACACTTGTCTTTGGGCGATAAACAGCCTTCGCGATACTATGGACTCCCACGATAGGGCGTCTTTAGTGGAAGTTATGGGGCGACACTGTGGGGATATTGCTCTTCACGCAGGTATTTGTGGTGGCGTTGAGTATATTTTGACGCCTGAAGTTCCCTACGATTTAGATGAGATTGCCAAGGGCTTAAAGTGTGGTAACGCAAGGGGTAAAACGTCAAATATGATAGTTTTTGCTGAAGGCGCAGGCAATCGTGACGAGATAGTTAAATATCTCAAAGAAAAATCAGGCGTAAAGATTACCACTACAAGGATTGGTCATATTCAGCGTGGTGGCTCACCAAGCTCGTTTGACAGAATGCTTGCCGTAAGGCTTGCAACGCACGCTGTTGACTGCATTTTAAACGGCAAAAGAAACAGCGTTGTGGGAATACGCGATAACAAGGTGTTTGATATGAAGATTGATGAAGCTTTAGCGCTTCCACGCACCTTTAATAAACGCTTATATGAAATCGCAAGGGTGTTGTCACTCTAACGATATATTTAAAAAATAAATTACGGAAAAAATAAAAAAGTGGGCAATAGGTCGGTTATTTAATAAAAACCTTGCCCAAAGTTTAAGGAGATAAAAATGAAAAATTTAGTAGGCGCATGTATGTTTGCGCAATCAGGTGGCCCAACTTCAGTTATTAACGCAAGCGCGGCAGGTGTTTTCACCGAAGCTTTAGCACAAGAAAATATCACTGCAGTTTACGGTGCAGCACACGGCATTAGGGGTATTTTAAACGAAGATTTTTACGATATTGGCAAAGAAGATATGCAAGAAATTTTATATCTTAAGAACACGCCGTCATCAGCACTCGGTTCAGTAAGATATAAGCTCAAAGATGTTTCAGTTGACCCAACCGATTACAACCGTATTTTAGAAGTTTTCAAAAAGTATAATATCCGTTACTTCTTCTATAACGGTGGCAACGACAGTATGGACACCTGCAACAAGATTTCAAAGTTTATGGCAAATTCCGGTTGGGATTGCAACGTTATCGGCGTGCCTAAAACAATCGATAACGACCTTATGGGTACAGACCACTGCCCGGGCTTTGCTTCAGCTGCTAAATACGTTGCTACAACCTGCGCTGAAATCGCACTCGACGCGCGCGTTTACGACACGGGGCTTGTTTGCATTATCGAAGTTATGGGTAGAAACGCAGGCTGGTTAACGGCTTCAGCTGCTCTTGCAAAGGTTGCAGGACAGGGCGTTGACCTTATTTACTTACCGGAAAAGCCATTTGATATGGACAAGTTTGTTGAGCAAGTTAGCGAAGTTTGTAAAAAGAACAACAACAAGTGTATCGTTGCCGTTTCCGAAGGTATTCGCTTTGCCGACGGTAGATACGTTGGTGAATTCAAGGCTTCCACTACAGACCTTTTCGGACACGCGCAATTAGGTGGTGTTTGTGGTATTTTAGCAGGCGTTATTAAGGAAAAATTAGGCGTTAAAACACGCGCTATCGAGTTTAGCTTAATGCAACGTTGCGCCGCTCATATTGGTTCAAAGATTGACGTTGAAGAAGCTTTCACAGCAGGTAGAAAGGCTGTTCAAGCCGCTTGCGAAGGCCATACCGATAAGATGGTTTGTTACGTTCGCGCTGACAAGAAAGACTATGAAATCGATTACCAATTAGTTGCGCTTGAAGGTTGCGCTAATACCGAAAAGAAGATTCCTGACAGCTGGATTACCCAAGACGGCGCAAACGTAACCGATGAGTTTATCGCTTACGCTTTACCTTTAATTCAAGGTCAAGCCGACTTCCCAACCGAAAACGGCTTACCAAGGTATGCACGCCTTAAAAAATGTTCAGTAAACAAAAAATAATAAGCACCTTTAAAGTGTGGTAAAATTATGCGTGATATTTTTGGCGTAGATGCAAGCCGTTTGAGTAAAAAGAAGCTTTTTTTACTCGATATGGACGGCACAATCTACCTGGATAACAACTTAATAGACGGCGCGTTAGAGTTTTTGTCGGCAATAAAGCGTAGGGGTGGAGAGTATATCTTTATAACCAATAATTCGTCAAAATCGGTTGAAGATTACGTTAAAAAGGTCAACGCCCTTTCCATTGTTGCCGGTAGAGAAAACTTTTTAACGTCAACGCAAGCCAGCGCGCAGTTTTTGTATGAAAAGTACGGCAATAAGCCGATTTACGCACAGGGGACAAGTTCTTTTATCAAAGAATTAAAGGACTGTGGGCTTAATATCACGGTTGATTTTTGCCCCGATGCGTGCGCAGTTTTAGTGGGATTTGATTTGGAGCTTACTACCCAAAAATTAAACCTTACGGCTGAAATGCTCACTAAACTTGACGTTCCGTTTTACGCAACCAACCCCGACTGGGTTTGTCCTGTTGATTTTGGGTTTGTGCCCGATTGTGGCAGTATGTGCTTTGGCCTTACCAAGGCGACTAAAAAAGAGCCGATATTCATCGGCAAGCCACAGCCTTTAATGATTGAGCTTGCAATCAAAAACGCAGGGAAGTCGGATCGTAGCCATG
>JAZTYT010000169.1:0-8195 GCA_045637045.1 Christensenellaceae bacterium
GTATCAAAAGTTTCGTAAGGATACTCTTCTTTATCGCCGTAAGAATATGGCATACTGATTAAACCGTCATAGCCGTACTTTTTGGCGATCTCTGGCGTTACGTCACAATCCGTGTCTGTAAATAGTTTTAGCATAAATAAAACCTTCTTAATCTTTAGTATGTGGTTTTAGCCCACATTATGTATTTTATCACTTAAGCCGTAAAAAGTCAAACCAAATAGCACTTTATTTACAAATTTACATTTTGCCAAGATTTACTAAAACCCCTAAATTTTGAGTTAATCGACCTATAGCCCTATTTTTAAGGTTTGTTTTGGGTGACTTTACAATAAAAATTTCACATAAAACAGGCTTGTTTTTAAAAAAATTGGCTCAAATCTTGACTAATTTATATAATAATGATAAAATAAAATAGTAATTACAAATATGATAAAGGTGGCTTATGATTAAAATTATCGTTGATACGTTGGGTGGGGACAGAAGCCCACAAGCAAATATAGAAGGCGCAGTAACAGCTCTTAACCATATTGAAGATTTAAAGGTTATTTTAGTCGGGCGTGAGCTTGATATCAAAAAAGAACTCGAAGCTAAAACCTACGACGCTTCCCGTCTAGAGATTTTAGACGCTCAAGACGAGATAACCTGTAACGACAAGCCAACCGAAGCCATTAGGCAAAAGAAGGAAAGCTCAATGTACAAGGCAATCGAGCTTTTACGCACCGATGAAACGTGTGGTGGCTTGGTTACGACAGGCTCAACGGGTGCACTTTTAGCTGGCGCAGTACTACGCCTTGGCCGTATTAAAGGCGTTAAGCGCCCTGCATTTTGCCCGATTCTCCCTACAATGAATCAAGGCGTTGTCGGGTTATGCGATAGTGGTGCTAACGTTGATTGCGACAGTTTACAACTTACACAGTTTGCACTTATGGGCAGTTTGTATATGGAATTGGCGCAAGGTGTAAAAAATCCACGCGTTGCGCTATTAAACGTTGGCGTTGAAGCTGAAAAAGGCGATATGCTACGTAAAGAAGTACACGAAATTTTATCCAACGACGAGCGCATTAACTTCGTTGGCAATATGGAAGCGCGTGAGTTTTTATCAGGGGATTACGACCTTGTTATTGCCGACGGTTTTTCAGGTAACGTTTTATTAAAATCAACCGAAGGCGCTTGTCTTGAAATGCTAAAGATGTTCAAGGGTGTTTTCTACAAAAACCTTAAAACCAAGATTGCCGCTGCAATGCTTAAAAAGGACGTTTACGCCGTAAAAGATTATATGGACTATAACAACTACGGTGGGGCAGTTTTACTTGGCGCTTCCAAAACCGTCGTTAAAGGCCACGGCTCGTCAAAGGCAACTTCAGTTTTCCATTGTATTGAGCAAGCTTATAATATGGAAAAGTCAGGCTTAAGGGCAAAAATTGCCGAAGCGTTTATGAACAAATAATCAATTTTAAAGCAAGCCAATCGGCTTGCTTTTTTGTATGCCTTGAAAACGCCCAAAAGCGCAAAAAAATTGCGGACTTAACAAATAAGTCCGCATATAAGCCAGTTATTTAATCTTTTCTTGTTCAGCATTGTCCTTATTAAAGGCTTTATTACGCTTTTTAACGCACTCGGTTAAAAGGTATTCAATCTGCCCGTTTATTGACCTAAACTCATCATCAGCCCATTTTGCAAGTTGGTCATAAAGCTTTGGGCTAAGCCTCAAAGGTACTTGTTTTTTAGGCTCTTGCATAATTAGTAAATCGAACCTGTGTTAACAACCGGTTGCGCGTCGTGGTTACCGCATAAAACGACTAAAAGATTTGAAACCATAGTTGCTTTCTTTTCATCGTCTAAAACCACGGTGTTGTTTTGGGCTAAACGTTCAAGCGCCATTTCAACCATACCAACCGCGCCGTCAACTATCATCTTTCTTGCGTCAATTATTGCAGAAGCCTGTTGGCGCTGAAGCATAACCGCAGCAATTTCAGGCGCGTAAGCAAGATAGGTGATGCGTGCTTCAACAATTTCAAGGCCTGCAGGCGCAACTTTTTCTTGAATTTCCTTGCGGATTCTTTCAGCAACTACTTCAGAAGACCCACGTAAGCTACCTTCATCGGCAAAGCCGTCACCGGTGGTGTCAACGTTTGGCGCAACGTCGTAAGGGTAAATGCGTACGATGTTTCTCAAAGCCGTGTCGCATTGTAATGATAAATATTCCTTATAGTTATCTACAACGAATACTGCTTTAGCAGTATCAACGACCTTCCACATTACGGCAATACCAATTTCAACGGGGTTGCCTAAACAATCGTTGATTTTTTGGCGATGGTTGTTCAGCGTCATTATCTTTAATGAAATCTTTTTATGCGCTGAATCAAATTGCGCGTTTTCAGGTGTGGTTGCAATAATCGGGCGTTGCCCCGCAACGTCACCACTTTGCGCAAGCTTGGTTTTATATGCAGGGTTAACAGCAACAGCAAATGGGTTTACAAAGTAAAAGCCTTCACCCTTAATCGTGCCGATGTATTTACCGAATAAGGTTAAAACTAAAGCTTCTTGTGGCTTTAAAATCTTTAAACCAGGGATAAGTAAAAAAGAAACGGTCATAACCAAAATACCAACTAACATTAAAATACTGTAAGTTGCGTCACCGTTAGCGTCAACAAAGCTTTCTTCAGGTAACTTGGTTGCCGACCAAATGCAAAGTGCCGCTGAAGCGATTACTGCTAAAATTATTAAGATGAGCACAAGCCCACCGTTTTTCTTGTTTGTCAAAACTTTTTCTTGCATAATTAACTCCTTTGTATTATTATGATATCAAAATGATATCACAAAACGTACCAAAAGTCAATAATTTTTCCTGCAAAACCCTTTTTTAATTATTAAAATAAAATAAATCAGCAAATTACTTGATTATTAGCGTTAAAAAAACTATAATCTATATAAGTGTATTTTGGGGTGAATTATGTATTTTCGTCGCGCGCGTATAGACGACGCACATCAAATTATAGTATTATTAAATCAGGTTTTGGCTGTACACAATAAGATTAGACCCGATATTTTTCTGCCAAGCGGTAGTAAATACACAACGAGTCAGCTTGAAGAAATAATCTCAAACGACAACACCCCGATATTCGTTGCCGAAGACGATAATCAGATTATCGCTTACGCCTTTTGCGTTATAAATTCTATAAAAAGCAGTACCTTTATGCGCGATATGAAAAGCCTTTATATCGACGATTTATGCGTTTTAGACGGCTATCGCAAGCAAGGTATCGGTGGAAAGATGCTCGATTACGTTTTAGATTTCGCGCGTGAAAACGGGGTTGAGCAAATAACCCTTAACGTATGGCAGGGCAACGAGCCAGCAATCAGTTTTTATAAAGATAAGGGCTTTAGTCCTTTAAAAACCACGCTTGAGCTTAAGCTGTAACAATTTACGGCTTATAACCTTATAATACCAAAGAAACAAAACAAACGGCTGGATATCCCAGCTTAAAAAGGAGAAATTATGGATTTAGTTCAAATGCAAAGCGTATTAAACACCGTAAACATAGTGCTTTACGTCGTGTTTGGTATCGTGCTTGTCGTTGGCGCGCTTTTAGGTATGCGTAGGGGCGCTATAGCAACTGCCGTTAAGCTTGGCGTTTTGGTGGCTGCGATTATTTTGAGTCTTATTGTTTACGGCATTGGTTCAAAGGCCATCGCCAATAAATTGGGCCCTGAAATTGCTGGTGGAATTGCTTCCGAAGGCGCTATAAAGGATATATTCGACGCATCGCCAACCCTTTACGATTACATATTATTCTTATCCAGGGGCTTGGCTGGTCCTGCGGCATTTATGGGGTTATTCAGCGTAATCTACAGCGTTTTATGGATTATTGCCCTGATTTTGGTTAAGGTATTTAAGATCGGTGGCGATAAAGACGAGCAAACTGGTACTTCACGCGGGATAGGCGCTGCAATCGGCGCTGTAACTGCGCTTTTGACCGTTATGGTTTGGATTATGCCTGTTACAAACTATATGTATATATCAGCAAGCGTAGTTAATACCGTGATTGATTCGGGTATCTTAATGCCAGACCAATCTGCCGACTCTGAAGACTATTACGAACAGCAAAAAGAGTTTGCTGAACTTTTAGAAATTCAGTCGGTTATGAACGACGTTCAAGATATGTTCATTATCAAAATGTCAAGTGGCATTACAAGGCCTTTGTTTAAGGCGACTGCCACGGTAAACACCAAAACCTTCGGCAAAATGTACGCCTTTGACGAGCTTGACGTGTTTATCAATATGATTCCTGATTTTATAGGCCTTGCCGAACTTGATTTCAGCAATTTAGAAACGGTTGACCTTACTGCCATTGACAATATTATCGACGGCTTGGGCGAATCTATCTGGATTAAGTCAATTATGGCTGAAACCTTTTCAACGGCAGGCGAAAAGTGGTATAACAACGAAGAATTTTTAGGCATCAACCTAAAGCAAACGCTTGCCGAGCAAGAACCAGCTTACGCTAACGTTTTAGACGGCGTTTTATTAAAGCTTTCAGGTAGCACCAAGGATAACGTTGTTGACTTAATGCACGATCTTGTTTCAACCGTTCAATCCTTCTCAAAAACCGTTGCTTACCTTAACAACTTAAATTCAGGCGAAATTACCTTGGAAAACTTAAACCAAAATTTAGGCGACGTTTTAAAGGGCCTTGACGCAACTACGGTTGAACTTATTACCCCTGCTTTCGACCCTGAAGTATTACAAACTGCAGGCTTAAGCCAACAAGACGCTGAAGTCGTTTCAGGTATTTTAGGCGACGTTTTAAACGGCGTTGTGGAACTTTCCGATGAAGAAGTTGAAGCTGAAGCCCAAGCTTTAGGCACGCTTATCAGTTACGTTACCACACCTGACTCAACCAACGCGCCAGAACCTGAAGAAATCGTTTCAGCAGTCCTTGATTCGCAAATCGTTATGGACGCAGTTTCAAGTTATACCGAAAACGCTGAATCACAAACTATTGATTTAGGTACGGAAACAACAGCCCAAATTGAAGAAGCAATCAACGATTACCAAGCATCTAACCCAGAAGTTAGTCAGGAAGACATCGACGCTTTAAAGAGCTTATTCGGTATCACAGGCTAATAAATATAAAGCAAAAACCCGATTCAATCAAGCGTTGAGTCGGGTTTTTTATAAAACCTATTGCAATGCGCTTATGAGTATGTTATATTACGGGTATAAGTAAAGATAGGGGAGTACTTTTATGGCACGCAAAACAGGTAAACTATTTTTAATTTTTGGTATGATTATTTGCATTTTACTTGGGTGTTTATTATTTAGTGGTAGTAGTGCTAAAAGTATTATACTTGTAGATTTTTTCTACAAAAAGAATGGCGAAAAACTTAAAAATAATAAAGTAACGGTAGCGATTGGTAATAGCGTTTTTGACGAAGATGAAAACAAAGTCGTTGGCGTTGATCCAGACTATTATCAGGGTATTGTAAATATTACGATGAAGATGAAACACGTTTGACGGAATAAATTTAGTATTAACAGAAAACCAAAAAAGCCGTGGCGATTAGCCACGGCTTCTATTTTTAGGTGGAATAACGGATAAAATTAAGTTTTAATATTAAACGTTATTTTCTGGGTTGTCGTAGTCGTATTCTTTTTGTTCTTCAGCTTCTTCTTGAGCTTCTTCTACGGCTTCTTCAACTTCTTCAGCTTGGGTTTCAGCTTGAGCTTCTTGTGCTTGAGCTTCTTCAGCGCGTTTTTGTGCTTCGAGTGCAGCTTGTTTAGCAGCTAATTCACGTCTTTCGCGGTTTGCTTTAATACGTGCTTGAGCAGCTTCACGACCGCTACGGTCAAAGTTATTGCGTTCTGAAACTTGTGCTTTTTTGTTCTTCTTAACGATAATTCTAATAACAACAACTGCTAATACTGCGAGTAATACTACTGCAATAATGATTGAAGTGATTTGGAGCGTCCAGTTCTTTGAAGCGCCTTCTTCAGCTTCTTCGTCATCAGTTTCAGTATCGGTGCTTGACGTGTTATCGATTTCGTTTGTAGTATGCGTTGTTTCGTAGGTTGCAATGATAGTGCTTGCTACGGTGTAGTTTGTATAAACAACTTGTTCGTCGTAAGTGATTGTATAGCTTGCTTCTTCGCCGTCGTCGTTAGTGTACTTAACAACTGTGTCAGCACGTTTGTGGTTTGCTGTAGTTGTGTTTTGTGCAGTAATTTCAAAGTCAGCGTTGAGTTTAGCGATAAGTGCGTTTACGTTTGGTGTGCTACCAACTGATACGCTATCAAAGATAACCGTACCTGTGCAAGGTGCGTTGCCTGATCTGTCGCCGTTCCAAAGTTCAACTCTGTAGATGATGTCGTCTTCACCAGCAGTTACAACGAAGTTAACTGTTACCCAGCCGTTAGCTTCAGCAGATTGGCTATCTTTAGTAACCTTAACTGCTAATTCTTTTTCAGCAACGGTAAGTGTTGCGAATTTGCCTAAAGGTTCAGCGTTTACCAAGTAAACGTAAGCGTTTGCGTCACCAACAACCTTAACTTTAACTGAAACTAAAACAGTTGAGTTTGCTGAAATCGTTAATTGTGAACCAACGAAGCCGTAAGCTTGTGCAGTTGTGTTTTCAATAACGATAGGTTGAATGTTGCCTTCACCCTTTAAGGTGTTGAGTGCTGTAACCGTATCAGCACTTAAACCGTAATTGAACGTGCTTGTTAAATACTTTGTATTTAAGATACCAGCAAGACCGTCTTGGTGTGTGTAAGACGTTGATTCGCCACCAACCATTGTGTGACCACCAACAATACCCGTGTAACCGGAAATGTTGCTTACGAGTTGAGTTTGGATAAGGCTTGAAGATGATGACGTCGTGTTAAAGCTGTAGCTTTCGCTTGACGTTGTGTTATCGGTTTCTGGGCCGTTAACGTATTCTCTACCTAAAGTGATGGTTGAGCTGTAATCGTCTTGTGACGTTGCGCTGTTGTATTGTTGTTCTGTTAATGCTTTAGTAGTAAAGCCTGTGAATACTGCGTGACCTTTTGTAAGACCTGTGATAGCTTGTTCAAAAACCTTATCGGTTGTACCGAGCGTGAATTTGATACGGAAGTATCTTGTTTGTGCGTATTCGTTCTTTACGAATAAGCTAACCTTTTGCCATTCGTAAGCCTTGTCGTCAGAGTTGTAAGTGTCAAAGTTACTTGCAACCGTAATTTGGCTACCTAAAACCTTACCGGTTGAATCAACTTCTTCAACGATAATGGTTGCGCCCTTTTGGTTAATACCAGTTTGAACGTGCGCATAGAAAGAGTAGTGGTTGTATGAGTTAGCTGTAACTTCAATCTTTTCACTTGTTACGGTGTAGCTTGAAAGTTCTGTTAAGTTAACGTATAAAGCGTTTTCAGTATCAGCAACTGGTGCGTCAGCTAAACCGCTGATTGACGTTGCAACGTTTGCAAGAGTGTCAATGCCTGCTTCTGCGCCTACGTTGTGTTGGTTGTTGTGTACGAAAACTTCGTTATATTCTTTGTTTGCAACTGCAACTGTTAAAGCGCTGTTTTCAACCTTGTGTGAATAAGAAACGTCGATTTTTGTCGTTGCGTCGTAATTTGCTTGGCTAAATGCTTCAGCCTTATCGCCGTTAGCAGTAAATGTAGTACCAGTTTGGTTAGCAACTAATTCTTCGTATTGGTCGCCGTTTGCGTCAACGTCGTAAACGTTATAAACGGTGTTAGCAACGTAATCTTCTTTTTCGATTTCTTCAAAGTGTACGTTATCAAAGTAAGCGTAACCTTCAACGTGTTCAGCTTTGTATTCAGCCGTGCCGAAGCCAAGACCTAACGTAACGGTATATTTTGATGAACCGATATCACTTGCTTCAATATAGATAGTGTATTCAGCCCAAACGCCGTTGGTGTTGATGTTCTTAATCATCAAAGGTGCTTGTGATAAACCAAGTGTGCTTGCAACTGAAATGTAAGCGCCGTATTCTTGGCTGTCACCTTGGATGGTCTTAAGGTCTTTTGTGAGAACCCAAACGGTTAATTTAGCGTAACCTGTTGAAGTCGTTAATGAAGATGATGAAGTAAACTTTTGTGCTAAACCACGACCAGCTTCGTTTGATTCGTTGTGAATCATCAAAATCTTGCTACCGCTTGTTACTAAACCGTCTTCGTTGTCGCCTGATTC
>JAZTYT010000170.1:0-6105 GCA_045637045.1 Christensenellaceae bacterium
CAGCCCCAACTCCAACTGAAGCTTTGTTAGCACAAATACTTGAAGTCTTAAAAAAGGATCAACCTGAAGAAGAAAAGGCTGAATAATTTATATTTTAAGCATTGTAATTAAAAATGCCTTAAAAAAGGCAATAAGTCCTTCTATAGGTCGATTATCGGCATATTTTTAAGGAATTTTTAAAGCAATTTAATATCAAAAAAAGCAATTCAACCAAGCGTTGAGTTGCTTTTTTTAAAAAATGCTTGAAATCTTTCTTTCATTATGCTATAGTTAGGGCGTAAAGTAATTAAGGGGGTAACCACTTATGAAATTTTTAAAAGTGCTAATAACGATTATTTTGGCAACGGCCTTTATTTTTAGTATTGGTTGTGCGGCTTCTCCAGGTAAAGGCGGTGCGCCAATGGACGGCGGGGCTTACGGCGATGGAGCAATGGGGGTTGTTCCACCGGAATACGGTGAAGAACCCGATGCTGGTGAAGACAATACGACCGATGATAAAGCACCACAAATTCAACCAGGTCAAATTACCGCAGGCGCGCAGGACGATAATAAATATTACGATATGTGGAAGGCTCTTTTTGAAAGGGGGCAGACCACGGCCGAAGACGGCAAAATGGTGAAATATATCGACGGCTTTAAAATGAATTCTTTAAACCGTGTAAAGGTTACCGTTACTGCCCAAAACCAGCCTGCAGTCAACGCTGACGTTGCCCTTTACGATGAGCAAAACAATTTAGTTTTCAAGGGTGTAACAAACGCAAACGGCGTTGCTTACGTCTTTGGTAAAGGTCAAGCAGGTAAGATAGTTGCTTCAAGTGGCGAAAGCCAAGTGGAAGCGCAGGTTGTTGAAGGGCAGGAAGAATTAGCGTTAGAGCTTACTTCAGCTAAAGAAAAGCAAGCGCTTATTGAAATTATGATTATGCTTGACGTAACGGGCTCGATGGGTGACGAGATAAGTTACCTTAAAGCTGAGCTTGCCGACGTAATCAACCGTATTGCAACGGCTAACCAAGACGCTCGCATCAGTTTAGCAATGCTTTTCTACCGTGACAACGGTGACGACGTTAAATTTTCTTACGCAGACTTTTTAGACGTAACCGACGCAAGCAACCTTGCAATTCAGCAATCAAAGTTAAACGTTCAATACGCTGAAGGTGGTGGGGACTATCCTGAAGCCGTTGACGAAGCCTTTGAGCTTGCAATGGAAAAGCAATGGTCAAAAAACTCCACCAAAATACTTTTCCACGTAGCCGACGCTCCACCACATAGTGGTGATAGTTACCAAACGAGATATTCACAAGCAATCAAAAAGGCAAGCGAACTCGGTATCCGTGTTTGTCCTATTATTGCAAGTGGCGCTGACGGCTTGACTGAATATTTAGCAAGACAAACTGCAGTTTTAACGGGTGGTACGTTCGTGTTTATCACAAACCACTCCGGTATCGGTGGTGACCACTACGACCCTAATATCCCTAACGTTGTAATCGAATATCTTCACGACTTAATGGTAAGGCTTGTAACGGGCTACTACACGGGCACATTCCCAGCACCAGTTAGTTGGGCAGGGCACACATATTACGGAATAACCTATGATTATAGTGGCTTACCGGGTAACAACTTTTTAGTAAGTGGACACAACCACACTTACGTTGCAGGGCAAACGATTACAATCGTAACCAACGTGCTTACCGACGTAGGCGCAAAGCTTTACGTTAACGGCGAGTTTGTTTGCAGTGAAGTCGGTATCTACGATGAAGAAACCCAGCAATATTATTGGACCTTCACTTTCGTTATGCCGGAACACGGCGCAGATATAAGCTTCGAAACCTACGACGGCTACGTTGAAATTGAATAGAAAGCAAAATAATTATCGCTAAAAACAATAAAGCGTATGCGAAATGCATACGCTTTTAATTTGCTAAAAATCAAAATAAAGCAAACTTTCGTTTGTAGTTATATCCACACCTAAAAGTAGAGAAAACCGACCTATAGGGGCACTTTTTGCTCAATAAGTCGGTTTTTTGTTTTATAATAGGCTATTTATAATACTCGTCCGGGTTAACCTTAAAGCTGGGCATAAGCTCAAGCTTGAAAAGGTTTTGCTTGTGAAGCCTGTCAATGCGTTCCTTGGTTTCATTCTCGGGCGCGATACCACGGCGAATATAATTGTCAAGCGCCTGGTAGGTAAACCCTAAATTATCTTCATCCGTTTTACCCGAAAGTCCGTCTATAGGCGGTTTATCGACCAATAATTGTGGTAAACCCAAGTGTTTACCGATAAGCTTTACTTCTTCAACGGTAAAGTGTGAGCAGGGTGAAAAATCGCCAACCGAATCACCGTAGCGCGTTGAATAGCCAACGTAATCTTCACTTAAATTACAGGTGTTTGCAACCCTGCCGTTTAAGGACTGGGATAAAAAGTACAAAGCGCTCATCCTTAATCTTGGCGAAAGATTGATTTTTGATTGGTTTGAAACTTCAAAATCCTTTGGCAAGGCGCTATACATACCTTGATAAGCATCTTTTATGTTAAACACGATTTTGCGTATTCCAAGATGGTCGCAAAGCTGGTGCGCGCAGTCAATATCAGCCTGCTCGCCATTAGGCATAAGTACGCCTATAACGCGATTATTGCCCAATGCTTTAACGCAAAGCCCTGCAACAACCGAGCTATCTTTACCACCCGAAATGCCAACTATCGCATTGCATCCGTCACCGTTATTTTTGAAAAAATCCTGTATCCATTTAACGCAAGCGTTGGTTGCTTTTTCAGCGTCAAAAGTTTTGTTGGTTAAGTTCGTCATAGCAGTTTAGTAAGTCGTTAATCAATAAGTCAACTCACGTTATCCCCCTTTCAAAAAATTATAGCCCCACTATCGCAATTTGTCAATGTTTATAAGCCTTTTTGCCGTTTTTTTGCTAAAATCCGTCCAACTATCCTAATTCAATGGTCAAAATTTGTAAAATCACGCCCGTTTTTTACTTGTTTACATAGTAATCGACCAGCCTTCGATATCCGTTTTGTGTATATTCTAATCCAGAAAAACCATATACAATTTTACAATAAATAATGTATAATTATTTTGTGCAATCTAAATGCCAAATTCTGCCCTTTGATAGGTGAGAAACCACGACTGGTTTCAGGCATTAAAAGATTAGCTAATACGCAACAATCTTTGCAGTTTTGAGGAACGTATGGCATACTTAACATTACAAGGCATCAATAAAGTTTATCCAAACGGCTTCCACGCCGTTCACGATTTCAACCTTGAAATTCAAAAAGGTGAATTTATCGTTTTCGTAGGTCCGTCGGGCTGTGGTAAGTCAACCACTCTCCGTATGATAGCCGGTCTTGAAGACATCTCTAAAGGCGATTTCTATATTGACGGTGTTCGCGTAAACGAGCTTGGCCCACGTGAACGTGAAATTTCCATGGTTTTCCAAAGCTACGCGCTATATCCACATATGTCCGTTTACGATAACCTTGCTTTCGGCTTGACCTTACAGGGCGTTGACGAAGACGTTATCGAAAAGAAGGTTTTGGCAACGGCAAAGATTTTGGGCTTAACCGACTATCTTGACAGAAAGCCAAGGGCTTTATCCGGCGGTCAACGCCAACGTGTTGCCGTAGGGCGTACCATTATCAGAAAGGTTGGCGTGTTCTTAATGGACGAGCCACTTTCAAACCTTGACGCAAAGCAAAGGGTAACGATGCGTTCTGAAATTACGCAGATTCACCGCGAAACAAAAGCAACCACCATCTACGTAACTCACGACCAAACCGAAGCTATGACCATGGCTGACCGTATCGTTGTTATGAAGGATGGCTATATTCAACAGGTTGGTACTCCGCGTGAGCTTTACTTTAACCCTATTAATATGTTCGTTGCAGGCTTTATCGGTGAGCCACCAATGAACTTTATCGAGGGCGAAATTTTAAACGGCAAGTTCATTTACGGTGAAGGCGTTTATATTGATGCGTCCAAGTCATTAAGCCAAGAAAACCTTGAAAAATACGAAGGCAAGAAGATTGTAATGGGCTTCAGACCTGAAGCTATCAAGCTTACAGGCACAAGCGAAGAGCCTGCTTACTCATTTGATTGCATGGTTGAGCTTACCGAGCTTTTAGGTGACAACACCAACGTTTACTCAAACGTAAACGGCGTTAGAGCAATCTTAAAGGTTGACCCACATTATACGCCTGAAGAAGACGAAGCCTGGTCGTTTGAAATTCCACACAAATCAGTTTATTGGTTTGATAAAACGACGGAATTCGTTATCAAATAAGCATGAATCTCACTTTCAAACAATATCGCACGCTTGATTTAACGATCTTCACCGTGCTTTACGCTATTATAGAAACGCTAATCGTTATAGGCTCAAACAAGTGGTTTTCCCATCAGTTTTACACCCTGTCGCTTTCGGTAACGGTCGTTGCGATAGTAATGGTAAGATGGGGCGTTTACGCGCTTATACCTGCACTTGTTGGCGCGGTTTGTTATCTTTTGGCGAACCTTGGCGTGGGTAATCAAGTCAACTATCAAACGGCAATTATTTACCTTGGCAGTAGCTTAAGTATGCTTTTAGGTCTTTTCTATATCAAGCTCGTTAAAAAGGAAAGACTTGCCGACCGTAAGAGTTTAGCCTGTTACGGCCTTGCAATCGTTTTGTACCTACTGACAATCGTTTTTAGGACCTTGATTTCAATGTGCTTCGGCTATGGATTTAGCATAATAGTTAATTACAACTTTGCCGAATGCTTAACGCTATTATTCGCGCTTGTTGCAATCTTTATAGCCCGTAGGCAAGAAGGCTTGTTTATCGACCAAAAAACTTACCTATTAGAACTTGAAAAAAAGCGTAAAAAAGACGCGGTTTAGACGCACACTAATAAAAGACCGTTAGTGCCTTAAAAATTAAGCCTTAAACGTCGCACCTAAATTTAAATTGTTGCGTATGCGCGCACAAGACGGCTTGATACAACCAAACTTAAACCAAAACCCAAGTGGTTAACAATAAAACAAAACTTTTCAAGATACATTACCATTATTGGAGGATGCACAATGAAGTTCAAAGCTAAAGCAGCCGACTTCCTTATTTATGACGAAGCAACGGGGACTTACAAAGAAAACCCCGAACAAGTCGTTCGTGATGACGTTGAAAAACGCCATTGGAGGAGAGTTTTCCAACTTATTTTAAGAGATTGGCGTTTGTATTTAATGCTTATCCCTATGCTTTTCGTTTTCATCTGCTGGCGTTACATGCCAATGACGGAACTTTTAGGTTGCTTTAAAGTAGGCGCTTCAGCACTCGAAGTTAAGGACCAAACCTTTGCAGGCTTTGCAAACTTTAAAACCTTATTCTTCCCATCGTCGACGAGCACCTATGCAATCGACTTCTGGCGCGCGTTCAGAAACACCTTTATGATTAGCTTCTACGGGCTTTGCTTCGGCTTCCCGATGCCAATCATTATTGCGCTTTTCTTTAACGAAATCAAATCAAACCTTTTAAGAAGCGTTTATCAAGTTTTGACATACTTGCCAAAGTTCATGTCAACCGTTGTTATCACTACGCTCGTTACACTCCTTCTTAAAAAGGGTGACCTTGCATCAGGTAACGGTATCGTTGCGCAACTCTTTATCAACTTAGGGTTAATTAAAGAGGGCGTTGGTATGTTGGAAACACCACAATACTTCAGGGCAATTTACCAAATTTCAGGTATTTGGGAAACTGCAGGGTACGACAGCATCGTATTCTTCGCGGCAGTTATCGCAGTATCTCCAACCAGCTACGAAGCAGCACAAATTGACGGTGCTAACAAAATGGCTCAAATGAGATACGTAGTACTCCCAAGCATTTTATCAACCGTAGTAATCATGCTTATCACGAAGATTGGTACGCTTTTATCGGTTGGTTACGAAAAGGTTTTACTTTTATATAACTCAAACACTTACCAGACTGCAGAAGTTGTTTCAACCTTCTCACACCGTTTAGGCGTTGGTGATTCTTCCACTATGGCGGCCTCATCTTATGCAATTGCGGCAGAAATGGTTAATAACGTTATCGGTATGGTGCTTGTTATCGGTGCAAACACTATCGCAAGAA
>JAZTYT010000171.1:0-6320 GCA_045637045.1 Christensenellaceae bacterium
TTTATATGTTAACAAACAAAGTTGACTTTACCTTTTTAGATATTGTTAAATACTTACCGGTATCAGCACTTTACATAATTTCTATGGCTATCGGCTATAGGGGCTTAAGATATCTTGATTTATCAGTTGCTTCACCAATTCAAAACGCTTCAGGCGCATTGGTTTTAGTGCTTTGCTTGGTTTTCTTCCAAACGGCACTTGGAACGCTTGATTTAATCGGTGTTATTTTAATCACAGTTGGTATTTTTGCAATCGGCCTTATCGAAAAGAAAGAAGAAGCTTATGCACCGTTGGTTGATACCGATAAAAAGTATCGCATAAGCGTTCTTGCAATCTTATTCCCAATACTATACTGTATTATTGACGCTTTAGGCACGTTTGCCGACGCAATTTATCTTGACGAATTACAACTCATCAGCGAAGACGCAGCACTTATTGCTTACGAACTTACTTTCTTCGTTTGCGCTGCAGCTTGCTTCGTATTCCTTTTAGTTAAGAAGGCTGATTTCAACTTCAAGAGCGATAAATTCAAACTTGGCGCGGCTATTTTTGAAACGGCAGGGCAGTTCTTCTACGTTTATGCAATGGCAGGTAATGCCGTTATCGCAGCGCCGTTAGTTGCTTCATACTGCATTTTCTCAATCATTTTCTCAATGATTTTCTTAAAGGAAAGACTTTCTTGGAGAAAATGGATTGCAGTTGGTTTAGTTGTTGCAAGCATCGTATTGCTTGGCATCAGCGAAGGTTTAGCCGCTTAATCAATCCACCAATCATCGGGCGTAACGTCGGGTTTTCCGTCGTGCGCCCCTTTTTTATTGTAATTTATTTTACCCGATTTAATTTCTTGCCCGTAAACTGTTTCGTTTCCGTCGGAAAATGGCACGATAATATATTCGTAAACACCGTATTCAGTTAACTTATCTTCAAATTGACCGTCGCTTGTCCCTAAATAGACTTTATTTCCGTTAAAAACCCTGTAAATTTGCGCGTTTGTGGACAGCGCAGGGGTAAACGTGATTACTACGCTATTATCGTTTAATTGGGTGGATAAATCGGTAATTAAAGGGGACGAGAACGCCGTGCTATAATTTTTAGGCTGATTATCTACTGCAAATTTAGCAGTAAGCGTGTGTTTTTCGGGTGTGTTGCTATTTGCAAGTAAAAGTTCGCCCGTTGCATCGTAGGTCAGCTTATCAATTTTTACGCTTACAAGGTCTTCATCGCAAAAATTAGACGGCTTGTTGTTTTTATATAGAAAACTTACGGTTTGCCCTAATACGTCAGTCGGTAGATTCGACCCCGTTTGATTGTTATCAAGCAAGCTCCCGTCAAAATTACCAATCCAAACTGCAAACGTGTTTTGAGTTGTGTATCCAACCGAATAGCAATCGCTGTTCCCGTTTTTAGTACCTAATGTACCTGTTTTAACGGCTAAATCAAAATCAATATAGGATAGCTTTTTAGCCGTGCCTTGGGTTGTTGATTTTTTAAGCATATCACTGATAAGCGATGCCGTTGATTTTTTAAAAACACGCCTTTCGCTTATTTCGGCTTTGTATATTGAATTTCCGTTCTCATTAAGAATTTCTTTGATAAAATGCGGTTTTTTGTAAACGCCTAAATTTGCAAAGGTAGTGTAACTACCTGCTAAATCCTTTAATAAAACGTTTGCTGAAAAATTGCCAAGCGCAACCGACAACCCGTGGTTGTTGCAGGTGATATTCATTTTATTAAGGTAAGCTTTAGCAGTATTTACGCCCAAATAGTCAAGCACCTTTACTGCAGGTAAATTTAAGCTTTTATTAAGCGCAAATTCAACGCTGACCTCACCGTAATATTTATCGTTAAAGTTTGACGGCGAATAATCGCCAAAGGTTGTTTTTTCATCGTTGATTTTAGTGTAAGGCGTTATAATGCCTTTATCGATTGCAGGTCCGTAAACTGCGATTGGCTTTGCAGTTGAAGCTATTTCGCGCCCAATCTCACCACAGGTTGTATGGTAAGCTGTAACGCCACAGGTTTTGTTGTCTAAAACGATATTTTGATAATCACAATCAATATCGCTAATGTTGTAAATATAATCTTGTAATGCGCTATTATAATAGGTCAAAACTTTGCAGTTTTTTAAAAGATAAGGGGATAGACGCTCGATTTTAGACAACTCGTCAAAGCAACAATTAAGGTATGAGCTATAAGGCGCGCTTTTATTTTGGCTTACAGAAAGCTTTTCAGCTATAGCCGTTTGATATTGGCTTTCAGTAATCAAACCAAGGCTTAACATTCTATCTAATACAAGGTTTCGCTTTTTAAGATTTGCTTGTAAATTAACGCAAGGGTTTAACTTTGACGGCGCGCTTATAATACCTGCAAGGCTTGCGCATTCCGATAATGTTAATTCATCAGGCGTTTTATCAAAATAGCGCTTTGACGCACTTGTTACGCCAAAGCAGTTTTCACCAAAATAAATGGTGTTAAGATACATTGTTAAAATTTCTTGCTTGGCGTACTGTTTTTCAAGCTTTTTAGTAAGCTTGATTTCGGTAATTTTTCTTGAAAGCGTCTTTTCGTTTGACAGGTGAGTGTTCTTAATAAGCTGTTGGCTAATGGTTGAAGCGCCTTGCTTAAAGGCGCGATTTATAATATTTACAAGGCTTGCTTTTATAATTCGTTTATAATCAACGCCCTTATGTTTAAAAAAATTTTTATCTTCAATTGCTATAAAAGCGTTTTGTAAATTTGTATTAAGGACTGTTAATTTTTCGTTAAGCGCAGTCTTGTCGCTTATTGTAATCAAGTCGTTTTGCGAGTCGTAAAAACTTATAAAATCACTTGTTGTAATCAGCTTTTTTTCGTCTAATTCTATTTTGGGTGGAAGGATAAAAATCACGCCTAAAGTTAAAAACGTGATTGCAAAAACGCTTAAAAATAACGTCAAAATAAACTTGAAAACCTTTCTCATATGCGCTATTAGTATAAGATATAAATTATTATTTATACATTAAAGATACTTGCTAATTACTGAAAATTATTGTATAATATGCTGTATGGAAAAATTTTATAAGATAATTACGTACGGCTGTCAGATGAACGTACACGAATCTGAAAAGTTAGCCGGGATATTGACAAAACTTAATTACATGCCAACCGAAGACGAAAATTTAGCAGACGTCATAGTCTTCAATACCTGTTGTATTCGCGAAAACGCCGAGCAACACGCCCTTGGTAATCTTGGCGCACTAAAGTACTTAAAGGCTAAAAAGCCTTCGCTTATTATTGCGCTTGGTGGGTGTATGATCCAACAGGATAATACTGCGCAACAGGTTAAGCAAAGCTATCCTTTCGTTGACATCCTTTTTGGTACGCACAATTTAGAAGACTTTGGCGCACTACTTAAAAAGCGCCTTGAAACTGGCAAAAAGGTTGTTGAAATCATTGACGAAAAGCCAAAGATTTGCGAAGGCACAGTTCCGTTTAGAACGAGCTATCCTAACGCTTGGGTAAATATTATGCAGGGTTGCAACAACTTTTGTACCTATTGTATCGTACCTTACGTTAGGGGTCGTGAAAAATCAAGATCAATGCAAGCTATTTACTCCGAAGTACAAAAGCTTGTCCTTTTAGGCTACAAGGAAATCACCCTTTTAGGTCAAAACGTAAACTCTTACGGCAAGGATTTAGGCGACGGCACTAATTTTGCGACCTTGATTGACTTTTTACAGGAAGTTCGTGGTGAGTTTAGGTTAAGATTTATGACCAACCACCCCAAGGACTTGACTGAAGAACTTGTTATCGCCATTGCAAACAACAAAAATTGTTGCCACGCAATACATTTACCGGTTCAAGCAGGTAGTGACGCTATTTTGCAAAAGATGAATCGTAGATACACGTCAAAAGACTATCTTGATAAGGTTGCAATTATCAAAAAGCATATTCCTGACTGCGCTATTACAACCGATATTATGGTAGGCTTCCCTGGTGAGACCGAGCAAGACTTTTTAGACACCTTAGAGCTTGTTAAAAAGGTAGGCTTTGCATCGGCGTTTACCTTTGTTTACTCACCAAGAAAGGGTACTATTGCAGAAAAAATGCCCGACCAAATTGACGAAGCCGTTAAAAAAGACAGGATTATGCGTTTAGTTGATTTGTGCAACGAACAAACAAGGCAGTTTTCAGCAACCTACGTTGGCAAGCAAATAACTATCCTTTGCGAAGACTACGATAAAAAGCGTGGGCTGTATTTAGGCCGTGACCAATATGGTAGAATGGGATATTTCAAGAGCGAAAACAACCTTATTGGTGAATTTGTGGATATTAAAGTTGACAGCACGTCAGGAATTTCACTTTACGGCGACGTTGTTGAAGAATAATTTAGCGAGTTAAAAAGATAAACTTAAAAACCTTACACCCGAAAAATTATAGATTATAGGTGAATTATGGCAAAAGTTAAAAAACTTTCGGATATGATGATTCATTGGCATTCCGTCAAGGAAAGGTATAATGATTGCATTATTTTTTACCGATTAGGCGATTTTTACGAAATGTTTTTTGAAGACGCGATTGAAGCGTCGCAAATATTGGAATTAACCTTAACCGGTCGTGACTGCGGTCTTGAAGAACGCGCACCTATGTGTGGCGTTCCGTTTCACGCGTGCGATGGCTACATTGCAAAGCTTGTATCCGCAGGTAAAAAGGTTGCCATTTGCGAACAGTTAACCACGCCTGGCGAGCAAAAAGGCCTTGTTGTGCGTGACGTTATAAGGGTAGTTTCAAGTGGTACGGTAATCGAAGACGGCTTGGTTGATGAAAAATCAAACAACTTTATTTGTTCGTTATACGCATCTCAAGACGCTTTTGCGCTTTCTTGGGCTGATATTACGACGGGTGAGTTTATGTGCTCTGAGCAACCGAGCGCTGAAAAGCTAATCGACGCGCTTATGCGTATTGCTCCGTCAGAAGTTATTGCAAATCAAGGCGCAATGGAGCTTTATAACCAATTAAGCGAAGGCGCGCGCTCAATATTACCAAGGTTTTCACAGTATAAAGACAACCTTTACACCCTAAATAACGGAACGCGAACCCTTTGCGAGCAATTTGACGTACACACCCTTGACGCTTTTTTACCTAACGACAAAAAGGCTTCGATATCGGTTTCAGGCGCGCTTATTAGTTATCTTAAAGAAACGCAAATGCACGCCCTTGAAAATATTAAAGGCTTAAACTACGTTGAAGACGGCAAAATTTTGTTGATTGACGCAACTGCGCAACGCAATTTTGAGATAACCCGCTCAATGCGTGACGGCAAGCCTTTCGGCACTTTGCTTTGGGCTGTTGATTTTACAAAAACGGCAGGTGGCGCAAGAAAATTAAAGGAAGTTTTAACCTCACCACAGCACGATATTGATAAAATCAATTACCGTTTAGACGGCGTTGAAGATATCGTTAAAGATATAACCTTGCGTGAAGGGCTTAACGATAGTTTGCGCTTGGTTAAGGACCTTGAAAGATTGGTCGGTAAGGTTTCAAACAACATCGTCACCCCACGCGACGTGCGCGCGATTTGCGAAACCTTAAGCGCAGTACCCGTTATAAAATTCCAATTAATTGGTAAGACTTCTAAAATTTTAAACGATATTTCAAACGGGTTAGGGGATTTTGACAATCTTGCAAGCCTGATTGATTCAATGATAGTGGAAAAAGATATTCCCGTTTCCACAAAAGACGGTGGGTTTATCAAAGACGGCTTCGATAAACAGCTTGACCATTACAGGGCAATCAAGAAAAACGGCCAAAAAATCTTGCGCGAGATGGAACAGCGTGAGCGTGAAGCAACTGGTATTAAAAACCTAAAAATAAATTATAACCGAGTATTTGGCTATTACATTGAAGTAACCAACTCTTATCTTAATTTAGTTCCGTACAGCTACGTCAGAAAGCAAACGCTTACAGGCGCTGAAAGATTTATCACCGAAGAACTTAAAAAGTTTGAAGATGAAATCTTATCGGGCACGGAAAATATGATAAAGATTGAAAACGAGCTTTTTGCAAAGCTTAAAGCCGTTTTAAGCGAAAACATACCAAATATGTTAAGATGCGCTAAATGTCTTTCAATGTTAGACGTATTATTGTCTTTTGCGACGGTATCTAAAAAGCGCAATTACGTTCGCCCTGAAATTTTAGCTGAAGGTGGAACGCTTAATATCGTTGGTGGCCGTCACCCTGTGGTCGAAGCATTTTCTAAAGAGCCGTTTATCCCTAACGACACCCTGATTGATTCGGAAAACGGGCGTATGGCGATTATTACAGGGCCTAATATGGCTGGT
>JAZTYT010000172.1:0-2589 GCA_045637045.1 Christensenellaceae bacterium
TCTGCAATGGTTGACGAGTGCGAAGCTCTTTTATACGCCGCTTCACGCTGTCAGTTATTAAAAGAAAAGGTTTTGCCTGCGCTTGAACAAGGCAAGCTTGTTATTATCGACAGGTATTACGATTCTTCGTTTGCATACCAAGCGTATGCAAGGGGTTTAGGCTATGACTTTGTAAGCGCTGCAAATAAGTTTGCGATTGACAACGCCGTACCCGATATAACTATCTTTTTAGACTTTGACCCAGAGCACGCGTTTATCCGTAAGGGTGGCGCTGACAAAACCGACAGGTTAGAGCTTGCCGGTATTGAATTCCATAAACGCGTTTACGACGGCTATAAGGCGTTAGCGCAAAAATTCCCTGAACGCTTTGAGCAAATTGACGCAAGCAAACAAATTGACCAAGTACATAATTCCATTATTAGCGTATTAAAGGAAAAAGGCCTTATTAAATGAGAGAGTTGATTAGTCAAACACCTGCCTATAAAATTATAAGGGCAGATAAACAGGCGGGGACGTTAAGTCACACCTATTTACTGGTTTGTCACGACCAGGTTATGCACGAAGCATACCTTAAGGTCTTGGCAAAGCTTATGCTGTGTGATGACGTAGATTTTTGCAATACCTGTCGCGTGTGTAAGCTAATTGACAATCTAACCCACCCAGACTTTTTCTATTATCCAAAGGACGGTAAGCTTGGCGCTGAAACGGCTGATGAAATAGTGCGTCAAAGCGTTATACGCCCCTTTGAGCTTGATAAAAAATTATTCGTTATCAACCAGTTTGAACGTTTGGCTCAAACCCAAAACAAACTGCTAAAAACCTTGGAAGAACCACCAAAAAACACCCATATTTTATTATCGGCACTCCGTCCAACGGCAGTATTGCCAACGATAAAATCACGCTCTAAAATTATAGAAATCCCACCGTTTACCAAGGAACAGCTAAACGCTTTTGCACTTCGTCAAGGCTTTTATGGTGAAAAATTAGAGTTATCTATCGGCCTTGCCGACGGTAAGGTTGGTGAACTTTTAAGGTATTATGAAACCGATGAATTGCTTGATTTACGTGAGCTTGCGCTGGATATTTTATCTAAAATGACGGCAAAAAATTTACCAAATTTTGCAAGCAAACTTAAAGACGTTGATTTAAAAGACTTTATCGGCATACTAAAATTACAGCTATCAAACATACTTTCATTGCTTGCAAATGGTAATTCAGCAGCAAGCGCAAAACTCATTGAAATTACACAAAAGTCACGCTATGGGTCGATTATCGGCATAATTGAGCGTCTTAATCAGTTGGAAAAGTCGCTAAATTTCAACCTTAACGGCACGATGGCTATAGACGCTGTTTTGTTTTGTGTAATGGAGGAAAAATCAAAATGGCAAAAATTGTAGGCGTTAGATTTAAAAATTCGGGCAAGGTTTATTACTTTGACCCCAAAGATATACTTTTTTCTAAAGGCGACGGCGTTATCGTTGAAACTGCGCGTGGCGTTGAATTTGGTAGGGTTAGCATTGAAAACAAGGAAGTTGACGAAAGCCAAATCGTTCAACCGTTAAAGCCTGTTATCAGAAAAGCAAGCCCCCAAGACGAAGAAAGACACAAAAAGAACGTTGAACGCGCTGTAACTGCAAAGCGCACGGCTATCGAGCTCGTTGAAAAGCATAAGCTTAATATGAAGCTTATCGAAGCCGAGTTTACTTTTGACGGTTCAAAGGTTGTGTTCTATTTTACCGCGCCTTCACGCATTGACTTTAGAGAACTCGTTAAAGACCTTGCATCAGTTTTCCATATCAGGATAGAGCTTCGCCAAGTCGGTATAAGGGATGAAGCAAAGCTTTTAGGTGGTATCGCACCTTGTGGGCGCGAGTGCTGTTGCCACGGTTGTATGCCTGAATTTAAAAAGGTTACAATCAAGATGGCAAAGGTTCAAGGTTTATCGCTCAACCCGGGTAAGATAAGTGGGCTTTGTGGCAGGCTTATGTGTTGCTTGGAATATGAAAACGATTATTACGCCCAAGCGTACAAAAAGATGCCGAAGGTTGGTGGGCAGGTTGCTACGCCTGAAGGCAACGGCGTTGTCGTTTCTAATAATATGTTAAAGTTCTTGGTTAAAGTCAAGATTGAAAAGCCTGACGGTGCTCTCGTTTATAAAGATTTCCCGCTTGACGAAGTTAAGTTCAGCCGTGCACAAAACAACGATGACGACGAAAAGCTTTCACGTGAAGAGCAAGAACAGTTAAAACAACTTGAAGAGTAACGCTGACATAAATCAAAAAAAACACGCAAAAATTTAATAAAACGGTGTTTTTTCGTATACAAAACAATATTTTTGTGATAGAATTAATAAGTCACAAGGCTTTGTGACGTATAAAACCAAAAATTACGGAGGTAAATCATTATGGCTTATAAGATTTCTGACGCTTGTATTTCTTGCGGTGCTTGTGCTGACGCATGCCCAGTTTCTGCAATTTCTCAAGGCGACACACAATTTGAAATTGATGCATCACTCTGCATTTCATGCGGTGCTTGTGCAGACGCATGCCCAGTAGGTGCACCTTCCGAAGAATAATTTTCTTTAAAAGC
>JAZTYT010000173.1:0-9394 GCA_045637045.1 Christensenellaceae bacterium
GCTGAAATAACAACGTTTTTAGCGCCAGCGTCAATGTGAGCTTGTGCTTTTGCTTTGCTTGTGTAGAAGCCTGTGCATTCTAAAACAACGTCAACTTGTAATTCGCCCCAAGGAAGGTCTTGTGCCTTTGGTTGAGCGTAAATTGTAATTTCCTTGCCGTCAACGGTGATTGAACCTGGTACAGCAACGGTCTTGCCGTCTTCAGCTAAAACAGCGTCTTTATATTCAACTTGATGTTCTCTTGCGTAGTTGCCTTGTGTTGAGTCATACTTTAAAAGGTGTGCAAGCATTTTTGGGCTTGTTAAGTCGTTGATTGCAACGATTTCATAACCTTCTGCACCGAACATTTGTCTGAATGCAAGACGACCGATTCTACCAAAACCATTGATAGCTACTTTTACATTTGCCATAATTAAAAAATCTCCTTAAGATGTCTTTTTTTTCGATTGTATTATAATAAAATTATAAAGTTTAGTCAAATTATTTATACCCACTTTACAATCTAATGTAAATTGGGAGTAAATTTTTTTACTAAAATTTAACTAATTTTGCTTATTTTTACTTATTTTTGCTTATTTTAGGCTGTCTGGGTTCAAGCAAAGAAGCTCTGGAACTACAAACAAGCCGTCTTTACGGATTAAACGATCGTCAAACCAAATTTCGCCACCGCCAAATTCAGGGGTCATAATTAAAACTAAATCCCAGTGGAGCGCTGATAAATTTCCGTTTGAGCAGTCTTCATACGAACAGCCAGGCGTAAAGTGGATAGAGCCTGCGATCTTTTCGTCAAACAAGATGTCGCACATAGGCTTATTAACGTAAGGGTTAACACCGATTGCAAATTCGCCAACGTATCTTGCGCCTTCGTCAACGTTGAATACCTTTTCGATTTCGTTAGTGCCGTTTGCCGTAGCTGAAATAATCTTGCCGTCCTTAAACTCAAGCCTGATGTTTTCGTATCTAACGCCACCTTGAACTGAAGGCGCGTTGTAAGTGATAACACCGTTTACGCTTGTTTTAACCGGCGCTGAATAAACTTCGCCGTCGGGGATATTGCATTGACCAGAACATTTAACTGCGCCAATATCCTTGATTGAAAAGCTTAAGTCCGTGCCCCTTGCAACGAGTCTAACCTTGTCGGTTTTCTTCATAAGCTCACACAAGCTATCCATTGCCCTATCCATTTTAGCATAGTCAAGGGTGCAAACGTCAAAATAGAAATCTTCAAAGGCTTCCGTGCTCATTGCAGATTGTTGTGCCATTGACGGGCTTGGGTATCTTAAAACAACCCAACGCGTGTTGTTTACGCGTCTTTCGTGGTGAACAGGATAACTGTAACGGCTTAAATACGATTCGCTTCTTTCAGATGAAACGTCTGAAAGCTCAAAAGCGTTTTCACCACCGCGGATACCGATATAGCAGTCCATATCGTCCATCATAAAGCTGTCGTACTTTGCCCAAAGCTCTAAAGATTCATCGGTGCTACCCGAAATTTGCGCACGCATAACCGAATGGTCACGCAAAACGGCAAACGGATGCGCGCCAACCTTGTAAACTTCTTGGATAACTTCCTTTACAAGGTCGTTTACCTGGCCAAAGCCTTCAATCATAACCTTTTCACCCTTTTTAGCCTTAATTGAATAGTTAACTAAAAGGTTTGCAAGCTTGTTGTATCTAATATCTCTCATAATTCCCTTTTACCACGCTACGAAGCACGTAACGCCTATTTATATATAATTTGATAATAGCTTTTGCCACTATTTTTTATTGTTTTTGTATAAAAGTCGGCCTATAAGCCTGTTATTAACGTTTTTTATGCCGACGGGCTTAAAACTTACGCTACTATTTTGCAAGTTTTTCTAAGATAGAGTCAGCAACCGATAAGCCGTTTGCTGAAGCTTGTTGAAGCCCACGTGTAACCGACGCGCCGTCACCGATTGAATATAAGCCCTTAACGCTTGTTTCAAAGTTGGTGTCAACGACTACTGAATTTGAATAGAACTTAACTTCTACACCGTATAAAAGCGTTTCGTCGCTTGCAAGACCTGGTGAAACCTTGTCAAGGGCAAAAATCATTTCCACGATGTCAGTCATAATACGGTGTGGTAAAACGAGTGACAAGTCGCCGGGAACAGCGTCTTTTAAGGTTGGGACTAAATTGTTACGGGTTAAGCGTTCTTCAGTGGTGCGTCTGCCACGCAAAACGTCGCCAAAGCGTTGAACTAAAATCCTACCGTCGCAAAGCATATTTGAAAGCTGTGCGATTTGTTTGCCGTATTCGATTGGCGTTTTAAAAGGCTTTGTGAAATTTTTAGAAACCAAAATCGCAAAGTTGGTGTTTTTGGTTTTATATTCAGTGCTCTTATAAGCGTGGCCGTTAACTACAGCCAAGCCGTTTTCGTAGTACTCGGTTGCGACTTCGCCCGATGGGTTGGTACAGAAGGTACGTACCTTATCGTCAAAGGTCTTTGAGTAGTAAACGAGCTTTGCTTCGTAAAGGTTTCTATTTAAATCGTCCATAATCTCGTCACGGCACTCAACCCTTACGCCGATATCAACGGTACCAACGTTGGTTGAAATGTTGTGCTTACGGCAAATGCCCAAGAACCATTCTGAACCTTCCCTGCCGATACCTGCAACGATTTCGTCAGCGTAATAGGTTTGGCCCTTGTCGGTAACGACACCTTTAGCAACGTTATCTTCAATGATGATATCGTTAACCATAGTGTTAAACTGCATTTCAACACCGATTTTTTCAAGATGCTCTTCTAAACGCGAATAAATCTTGTAGCCTTCTTCCGTGCCAAGGTGACGGATAGGACATTCAATAAGCTTTAAGTTTGCAGCGATTGCTTTACGGCGAATCTCACGGATTTCATCTTCCTTGTCAAGCCCGTAAACAAAGGTGTCCGCACCAAATTTAAGGTAAATATCATCAGAGCGCTTGATTAATTCAACCGCCTTGTCGTAGCCTAATATGTATTGTAAGTTACCGCCAACGTCTGGCGATAAGGAAAGTTTACCGTCGGAAAACGCGCCAGCGCCTGCAAAGCCCGTGGTAATAGCGCAAGGCTTACAACCAGCGCAAACACCAGTGAAACGTTTAGGGCAAACACGTTTTTTAATACTCCTGCCCTTTTCAATCATCAAAACTTTTAAGTCAGGATTCTTTTCCTTAAGCTGGTAAGCACAAAAAATACCTGATGGGCCTGCGCCGATAATAATTACGTCGTACTTCATATTTAACCGTCCTTTTTGGTGCAAATTCATTATCGCACCATATTATTGTAACACAATGCAAAAAAAATGGCAAACATAATAAACCAAATATGCGCCAAGATTAATTATTCTTGATTAATAATTAATTTTATGCTAAAATAATGGTGCTGGGCGTAACCCAGCCTAACGATAAGGAGCGCGCTATGATTGAAGTTTTATCGCCTGCCGGTAGTATAGAAAGCTTTTTTGCTTCGATAAACGGTGGCGCTGACGCGGTTTATTTAGGTCTTGATAAATTTTCCGCGCGCAAAAACGCACAAAACTTTACGGCTAATAACCTGCCGTTTTACGTTGATTACGCACATATTTTGGGCGTAAAGGTTTACGTTGCGTTAAACACCTTGATAAAGGATAGCGAGCTTGAAGAATTTTTTGAATACGCTAAATTTTGCTACCAAACGGGCGTTGACGCAATCATCGTACAAGATATGCTTTTAGGCAAGCGCCTTAAAGAGCTTTTGCCCGATTTAGAGCTTCATCTTTCAACCCAAGCAGGCGTTAATAACCTTTACGGGGCACAGCTTGCCAAGGATTTTGGTTTTAGCCGTGTGGTTTTGGCGCGCGAAACCCCGTTTGAAGAAATTAAAAAGATTGCAAGCTTTATCGAAACTGAAGTTTTCGTTCAGGGCGCGCTTTGTACAGCCTTTTCAGGCCAATGCTATTTATCGGGCTTTGCAGGTAATTTAAGCGGTAACCGTGGCGCGTGCAAACAGCCGTGTAGAAAGTTATATAAGGTTTCAGGTGGCAACCGCGACAAAAATGGGTACTTGATTTCATTATCCGACCTATCGCTTGGCAATAAGATTTTTGAGCTTAAAGAAGCGGGCGTTAAATCGTTTAAGATTGAAGGCCGTATGCGTAAAGGCAGTTACGCTTTCCACGCAACCAAGTATTATCGCGAGCTTTTTGACGGCAAAAGTCCGTCTATAAGCCCGTTAACGCGTACTTTTAACCGTGGAGACTACACTTTGGGCTTGGGCTTCGGGCAGGACTCAAGCTTGATTTCCGACCTAATACAAAACCATAAAG
Source organism: Christensenellaceae bacterium (assembly GCA_045637045.1). GTDB lineage: Bacteria > Bacillota > Clostridia > Christensenellales > Borkfalkiaceae > UBA4636. The sequence goes on from JAZTYT010000173.1 coordinate 4,309, forward strand.
GTCAGAAAATTGGCACGGTTTTATCGGTAAGCAAAGACTTTTTAACTGCAAAAACCGACCATAAATTCACCCCTGGCGACAGTGGTAAAATTATTGTTGACGGACAAGAAGTAGGTAACTTTACCGTAAATAGCGATGGTAAAATTATGTATAAAGGTCAGGCAAATAAAGGTTACGACCTTAATTTAACAACCGATAAAGTCGTTGACCAGTTTGCTGAAAAAGCTAAACGCTTTGTTGCGATTGACGTAATTGCAAAGTTTAATATAGGGCAAAAGCCAAGCCTGTCAACTACCTTGCACGGCAAAAATATAAGCTACGTTGGTGATTTTCTTTTAGAAAAGGCATCAAACCAACCAATAAGCGCAAGCGATATTGCTTCAAACTTAAACAAGGTTGACAGCCTGCCTATAAAGGTTAACGCGCAGGTTGAAACTGACGGCGTATTTTTAGCAAAAAGTCAGCTTAACAAATTAAGGCGTGAATTTTTTAGCGCAATTATTGAAAGCGTTAAGCCTAAAGTAAAAGACGTTGACTTTACCTTTATCTCACCTAACGTTTCTTACGATAAAGCAACCAAACGTAGCACGATGGTAATCGACCGTGACTTTAAGGATATTTGCGACCTTAATTTTGAACACGCTGTTTTTGCGCCAGATAACTATTTAGATAAATCAAGTTACGATAAGTTTTTTAGCCAACTTAATAACCACCCGTCTAAAAAATACCTTTATCTTTTTGGTAAAATGAGCGAGCAAGAACTTGACGCTCTTACGCCGTTTATCGAGCGTTTTGACGGGCTTTACGTTGACGGATATTACGGTTTAAACCTAAATAAGTGGGGCTATAAGTCGATTATCGTAGGTTCTGGCGCAAATATTTATAACAAGCTTGCCTTTACGGAAGCTTATAAAACAATACCTTTGGTTGTTCTTTCTAAAGAGCTTGATAAGTCCTTTTTATCAAATAACCTACCTGGTTTTTACTATGCAGGTGGATCGATTAAGGTTATGGATTTATGCTATTGCCCCTTTAAAAAGGACTGCAAAAATTGTACCAAGCAACCTTTTTATACACTATCTGACGACGCGCGTGACTTTACTTTGCGTCGCGTTGCAATTAACGATTGTCGTTTTGAGCTTTATAACTGCGCAACGCTTTTAACCGATTATCAAGGCGACAGGGTTTTAAACCTTATCACGCTTAACGTAGAGCAAAAGCGCGCGCTTTTAAGTGCTAAAACCCCTAACGAGTGCAAAGCCCTGTTTAAAAATCACACTTGGGGACACCATTTAAAGCCTTTAGAATAATTTAATAGCAAATTTTAACCTTTTCAGCCTTAAGGATAACCTATCTTTTAGGGCTGAAAATTCGTTATATTACATTTTAAAGTCCTTTCGTTTTTGTTTATTTAAACAAAAAACGATACTTTTAGCTTAAAAAGATAACAAAACGTATTTATTTTCTTTATATTTGTGCTAAAATCTTACTACAACAAAATATAGACAGTTCGTAACCATCCTGTCTTTAAATAAAACTAAGGGAGCGTCTTAAATTTATTAAGACAAAATTAAAAATGGAAAAATTAAAAAATTACATCAAATTCACGGGTAAGGTTTTAAAAGACGTACCTGCGATATTCTTCGCGCTTGTTTCAATGACGCTTTTCGTTATGAACATTTTAGCTGGCAAAAGCATTTCACTTAACGTGGAATACCTTGCGCTTGATACGGGCATACTTGCTTCCTGGATAGTCTATCTCATACTTGATATAGTAACCAAGCGATACGGCCCGAAGCATGCTAACGTTTTATCGATAACGTCGGTTGTTATCAGCGTGTTTTTTTGTTTGATTTTATACCTTGCAAGCGTAATCCCCGGTATTTGGCACACGGCACACGGCGTTGCAAACAGCCAAACGATAAATCAAGCAATTAATAAAACACTTGGTGGAACTTGGTACGTTTTACTTGTAAGTGCCGTTTGCTTCGTTCTTTCAGCCTTTGTAAACAATTACACCAACCACCTTGTTGGCAAGCTTTTTGTCGGTAAGCTTTCCGATAAGGCCGATTACTATTTACGCAGTTCAGTATCAACGCTATTAAGCCAGTTCATTGATAATTTTGTCTTTGCTATAACCGTTGGGCATTTCTTTTTTGACTGGACAATCATTCAATGTATAACCTGCTCTTTACTTGGTATGTGCGCAGAGCTTATAGTCCAGCTTGTTTTCTCACCAATCGGCTACAGAATTTACCTGAAAACCTTTAAAAAGGAGAGTTTATAGTATGAAAGTTATCGTTACAGGCTCATCGCGTGGCATAGGTAATGCCATTTGTAAAAAGTTTTTAGAGTGTGGACACAACGTTTACGGCATTGACGTATTAAACCAAACCATTACTCACGAAAACTACACCCACTACGTTTCAGATATTTTAAACACAAATCTCCCACAAATTGAGCCTTGCGATATTTTAATCAATAACGCAGGCGTACAAAACAGTGGCAACGACATTGATATCAACCTTAAAGGCACTATAAACGTAACCAAAACCTACGCAATACACCAAAATATTAAAAGCGTACTGTTTATTGCTTCAGCAAGCGCACAAACGGGTGCGGAGTTCCCTGAATACGCAGCTTCCAAGGGCGGTATGGTTGCTTATATGAAAAACGTGGCGTTAGCGCTTTCCAAATACGGCACAACTGTAAACAGTCTTTCCCCAGGCGGTGTGATAACTGATATAAACGCCCACATTTTAGAAAGCAAGGAGCTTTATAAAAAGGTTTTAGCCGAAACCCTTTTAAACAAATGGGCTGACGTAGATGAAATCGCAGAATTTGCCTACTTTTTAACCGTGGTTAACAAGTCGATGACGGCACAAGATATTTTAGTTGACAACGGCGAAGCAAACAAATCAAACTTTATATGGTAACAAAAAAAGCCCCCTATAGGCCGATAACCGACCTATAGGGGCATTTTTTATACTTTCAAGTTTTAATTATTCTTGTGATTCGACAACTTCGGATTCAGCTTCAACTGCTTCAGCAGTTTCAACTTCGCCTTCAGTTTCTTCAACTTCTTCGTCTTCTTCACGTGGGGTAACTGAAACGGTTACAACCTTAGCGTTATCGTCGGTACGCATTATGATTACGCCCTTTGTTGAACGGCCTATTGATGAGATTTCATCAGCGTGGATTCTGATAATCGTACCCGTGTCTGTGATAATCATAATATCGTCGTTATCGTCAACCTGTTTAAGGTTTGCAAGCATACCTGTCTTTTCGTTAAAGATACCTGCTTTTATACCCTTACCACCGCGTGATTGCAAGCGATAATCTTCAACGCTACTACGCTTACCAAAGCCAAGCGTTGAAATAGTAAAGATATCGTGGTTAGGCTTTAATACCAGCATATCTACAACAAAGTCGTCATCGTCAACGTCCATTGACTTAACGCCTTGAGAGCCACGGCCAGTCGGCCTTACGTCTTGTTCACTGAATCTAATACACTTACCTTGGTGAGAAGCAATCATAATTTGGTCGTCACCCGAAGTAAAGTCAACCGAGATAAGCTGATCGCCTTCAACAAGCGTTAAAGCAATCTTACCAGTCTTTCTGATGCTGTCAAATTCTGAAAGCGCAGTCTTTTTGATAAGACCTTTCTTGGTTGCCATTAAGATAAAGCCGTCTTGACCTTCCTTGCAAGGAATAATTGAAGTAACCCTTTCACCGTCAGAAAGCTGTAAAAGGTTAACAACAGCCCTGCCACGCGCAGTTTTTTGCGCTTCAGGGATAGTAAACGCAACGGTTGCGTAAACCTTGCCGTAGTTGGTAAAGAACAATAATCTGTCGTGAGTTGATGAAACGAACATTCTTTCAACGAAGTCTTCATCCTTTGGCTTGTGCGCCATAACGCCCCTGCCGCCACGGTGTTGCGATTTGTATTCGGCAACTGGTAAACGCTTGATATAACCAAAATGCGTGAGCGAAATAACAACGTCTTCGCGCGCGATAAGGTCAGCGTCTTCAATGCTTGACGGGTCGTAAGAAAGCTCGGTGCGTCTTGGGGTAACGTATTTTTCTTTAACCTGTAATAAATCTTCTTTAACGATTGCGCGTACGCGTTCAGGTTTTTGTAAAATATCGGTTAAATCTTCAATAATTCTGTTGAGTTCAGCAAGTTCATCGGTAAGCTTTTCAACTTCCAATGAAGTAAGTCTTTGCAAGCGCATTTCCAAAATAGCGTTGGCTTCCTTATCTGAAAGGTTGAAGTGAGCCATTAAGTTGGCTTGGGCTTCGTACCTGTCTTTTGACTTTTTAATGATTGCGATAACTTCGTCAATGTCGGTAAGCGCAATAACCAAGCCCCTAACAATATGCTCGCGTTCCTTGGTCTTATTAAGCTCATAACGGGTCTTGCGTTCGGTAACCGCTACTTGGTGCTTGATATATTCTTCTAAAATGCGTTTAAGGTTTAAAACCTTTGGCTCGCCGTCAACAAGGGCAAGAAGAATAATACCGTCGCTCGTTTGAAGTGAAGTGTGCTTGTATAAGGTGTTAAGAACGACCTGTGGGTTAGCGTCCTTTTTAACTTCAATAACAATACGCATACCTTGACGGTCGGATTCGTCGTTGATATCTGAAATACCTTCAAGCTTTTTAGCCTTAACCATATCGGCAATGGTTTCAATCAACCTTTGCTTGTTTACCTGATAAGGGATTTCCGTAACGATAATCCTTGAGCGCGTACCGTTGTTAAATTCTTCAATCTCACATTTAGAGCGTAAAATGTACCCGCCACGCCCCGTCATATAGGCTTGCTTGATGCCTGCACGGCCTAAAAGGGTTGCACCCGTTGGATAGTCTGGCGCAGGAATAAATTCCATTAGCTCTTCGATAGTGATTTCAGGGTTATCCATAAGCGCAACTGCGCCGTCGATTACTTCGTTTAAGTTGTGCGGTGGAATATTTGTCGCCATACCCACGGCAATACCGTCCGCACCGTTAACCAAAAGGTTAGGGATTCTTGCAGGTAAAACGGTAGGTTGCATACGCGTATCGTCAAAGTTAGGATAGAAATCAA
>JAZTYT010000174.1:0-3357 GCA_045637045.1 Christensenellaceae bacterium
CGGCCTGTAAGCCGAGTTCTGTCTAGTGCGGTTATCTATCTAGGCGTGCCGTTACCAACACGCTCAAGCGACGTTTTGCGAAAGCACCATAGCGAGCAACTATATATCGGTACTTTCCTATCTTGCTCCGAATGGGGTTTACACTGACGGGGTAAGTTACCCTACCCCCGGTGAGCTCTTACCTCACCTTTTCATCCTTACCCAAAAAGGGCGGTTATTTTCTGTTGCACTTTCCCTAAGGTCACCCTCGGCGGACGTTATCCGTCATTCTGCTTTATGGAGCTCGGACTTTCCTCGTTGAGATCTCTCCCCCCGCAACCGCACAGCCGACTTGTTACTTTTTAAGTATAGCACAATTTTTTGCGTTTGTAAAACCTTTAAGCCTACTTTTTAAGCGACAAGCCCTCGTAGGACAAAATTGAACTTTCAAAGGCTAAAACGTTGCTCCTTTTTGACAGGTAATTTGCAAGGCTTTCATCAATTAAGTCGGTCAATAGGTCGGTTAACTCACTAATTTTGTCGCAAAACAGGTAGTATGCAAACGAGCCCGGCACGGAGTTTATCTCGTTTAAATACACCTTGTTATCCTTGATTAAAAAGTCAAATCTGACAACTGATGAAAACTCTAACGCGCTATAAACGGTTTTGGTTATCCTTTTGACTCCGTCGCTTATTTTAGCGTCAATCCTTGCCGGGAACTCCCTTGCGTTAAGGCCAGTTTTACTGCCCAAATATTTGTCTTCAAAGGTTAAAATATCGTGGCTTGTTACAGGCCTTTCACACTCTGAAACGTAAATTTGGTTTTTGGTTTTATAGCAAGCGCAGTTTATTTCCGTTGCGCCGTCAATATATTTTTCTACGACTATTTTGTGGTCACAGGTAAAAGCTTTTACCATACTGCTTTCAAGCTCCTTAATATTATGCGCCACGCTAATACCAATGCTTGAGCCCGTGCGTGCAGGCTTGACGATTAAGGGTAGTTTTAACCCTTCAACAATTTTTGCGATAGTTTTTTGGCGCGCGCTAAAATACTCGTTGCGCAAAACGACGTCGCCTTCAACCGATAAAACGCCCAAGCCTTTTACTGCAAGCTTTGTCAAAGCCTTATCCATAGAAAGGCTCGCGCTAAACAGCCCCGACCCCACAAAAGGCACGTTGCAAAGGTCAAAAAGTGCGCCTATAGTACCGTTTTCGCCACTTCCACCGTGCATACAGTTGATTGCGCCTGCCAGCGCAAAAAGGCGCTTACCCTTTCTTTCATTATATAAATAATTGTCGCCTACGCGCAAACCTACGCGCGTCATTATTTTATAATTTAACGCTTTATAAAAGGAAAGCTTTGTTAAAGCTTCCCCTGTGTACCATACTCCTTCACGCGTAACGAAAACGGGTATGGGTGAAAATTTAGTTTTATCAAGGCTATTTAAAACGATAAGCCCAGTTATAATTGATACGTCGTGCTCGGGCGAAACCCCGCCAAAAATTACCGCGATATTTTTCACTTTCCACCTTATAAACAACGCCTGCTTTCGTGTCTTAAAAAACGTTTGCTATAAGGTATAATATGCTTTGCTTTTAAAAAAGTTTAACAGTCTTAAATGAATTTATCGGGTAAGTCGTTTTCAAACAAAACAACGTCGCCTTCCTTGGTGATTTCTTCAAGATGCTTAACAGCTTCTGAAAGCTCTTTAACAATTTTAATTTTTGAAAGTGGAAAACCGCCTTCTAACAAGCCGTTTCTTATCTTGTAGCAGTTTGGGTTACCAACCAAAATGGCGTAATCAACCACCTTGGCAAGGCGTTGACCAAACCTAAAGTTTTCCAAATCTTCCATTCTGCCAAGCTCAACAAGGCCGGGCGTTATGATAATTTTACGGCCTTCAAAGGTCGCAAAAACGTCAAGCGCGGCGATTGTGCCGTCAACGTTTGAGTTGTAGCTGTCGTCAATAATGGTCATACCCTTGCCGTTGTCGTAAACTTCCAAACGGTGAGAAATAGCCTTGATAAGGGAAATACCCAGCGCGATTTCATCGGGGCTCATACCAAGCTTAAAAGCAACCGCAGATGCCTGACAAATATTTGTTATATTGTGCTTACCGATGAGTTTTGTCGTACAAGAAACGCTTTCGCCACCCAAATTAAGGGTAAACGTGCTACCGTTTTTGCCGGTTACAACGTCGGTTGCGTAAACGCCGTTTACACCGTTTTTGTTAATGCCTGCAAGCAACGGCTCAACCCTGCCCTGCTTTTGACAGGTATAGCACATACCCTTTGATATGTGGTTGTCGGCTGAAAATACTGCAAAAGAGCCGTCCTTTAAGCCTTCAATAAGCTCGTATTTGGTGCTGATTATTGCTTCGGTTGAGCCAAAGGTTGTAAGGTGCTGGTTGGAAACACCCGTCATAATAGCGCAGTCGGGCTTAACCATAGCAACAATTTCCTTTATATCGCCAACGTAACGCGCACCCATTTCACAGATAAAAACGTCCTGCGTGCCGTCGTAGCTTTTAACACATTTACAAATGCCCATTGGCGTATTGTATGATTTTGGCGTTGCTAAAACCTTGTATTTGGTTGAAAGTATGGTTTTTAAAATTTCTTTGACCGAAGTCTTTGCAAAACTACCCGTAATGCCAATTTTAACAAGGTCTTTTGCGTTTTCAAGGGTTAAAGCGCATTTATCAACGTATTTTTTGTTGTGCCTTTTTTCAAACGGAGCGTTTATAAAGCTTGCAAAATGCACTAAAACGGGTATTAACATCGGTGTTAAGCACACGGCGAAAAATCTTACCACGGTAAAAGCTTCGTTTTCCTTGAATAAAAAGCCAAGCGTTTGCATTAAAAGTACGACCAAAAAGGTTACCGCCAAATATAAAATGCTAAAGGTGACGTAAAGCCTAACGAGTCGTGACGTAAAAACTATCCTTGCCTTTGCCTTGCGCTTAAAGTCTGATTTTATGTAAATTGCCATAAACAAGACGTAAAAGGTAAAGCCTAACTGTGCAGTCCATTCCTTATCGATAAAGGAAAACGCAACGCTGAAAATTAAGTAGGCCAACGACGAAAGCATAATAACCATTGCTAAACGGGTTATATAAACGTTGTCGCGCCGATAGGTCCACCTTGCGTATTCGCGCCCACGGTAGCTTGCGCTTTGTAATATTTGCATAAACTTTCTTACCATAACCATTGCAAACAGCAAATTGACCACTGATAAAATCAGGGCGTAGATAATAAAGTCTAAATCTACTAATTGATTGATTGTCGCTACTTTAAAACCGTTCATTAAACTAAAAATTCCTTAACGATAAAATTAAAGGTAACAGGTTGGTCTAAAAAAACAAAATGCCCACCTTG